>CAUJKI010000687.1 GCA_963205015.1 Pseudomonadota bacterium | reverse complement strand
AGCGCGGCCGTCAAGCACCCCATGCTGCTCTCGGTAAAACTTTGGGCCTTCGCGCATCTGCTGGTCTCGGCGCGGCTTGCCAATTTCGTCCTGTTCGGGGCGCTGCTCGCCTGGGCCGTCTATGACCGCATTTCGGTCAAGCGGCGCGCCCTCCCAATCAAAAGCGGTCCAGTGCGTAATGACGTCATCGCGCTCGTCATCGGCCTGCTCGCCTATGCCTTCATGCTGACGCGCGGTCACACGCTGCTCATCGGCGTCCCGCTGATCTCCTGAGGCTCCATGCCCGACCTCGATTTCGTTGCCTTCATCGCCTTCGTGGCCCTGATGGGCGGCTATCACATCATTACGGGGTACCGGCCACTCGTCGATCGCAGCATCGTCGGCGCCGTTCAGGCCCAGCGCGTCGCTTGGATGCAGAACATGGCGGTGCGCGAGGTCAGGATCGTCGATGCGCAATTGCTGGCGTCCCTCTCGCAGGGCAACGCGTTCTTCGCATCGACATCTGCAATCGGTATCGGCGGTCTGGCAGCCATGATCGGATCCGGCGATCAGGTGCAGAAGCTCTTCGAGCGCCTGCCTTATGCCGCCCAATCGACGCCGGTGGTGTGGGAGATGAAGATGATCCTGCTGATCACGATCTTCATCTACGCCTTTTTCAAGTTCGCGTGGGCTTTTCGTCTCGCCCACTATACTGCGATCATGATCGGCGCGACGCCGATCGCGAACGGCAAGAATCAATCTGACTGTGATGAGCATGCACTCAGGACGGCGCGCCTGATCGGCATCGCCGGCGAGCATTCAAACAGCGGTCTCAGGGCCTTCTATGCTGCGATAGCCGCCCTGGCGTGGTTCTATCACCCCTTCGCGTTCATGATCGCGAGCGCGTGGGTACTTACAATCCTGATCCGGCGCGACTTCCTCTCGCGCTCGCGCCGCCTGCTGTTCGGCCCGAATGCAAAAGGGCCGGGCTAAACGCCCGGCCCTTTCATATGTCGCTCGAAGTCGATCAGCCGAGCTGGCTGACGATCTTCTGCACCATGTAGACCTGCAGGCCCTCGGCGCCGCCCTCATGGCCGTAGCCCGAGTCCTTGATGCCGCCGAAAGGCATCTCGGGAAGCGCGAGGCCCTGGTGGTTGATCGTCAGCATGCCGGCATCGATGTTGTCGGCGAGCTTGGTCGCGGTCTTCGCGTCGTGCGTGAAGGCATAGCTCGCGAGGCCGAAGGGCAGGCTGTTCGCCTCCTTGAGCATCTCGTCCGTGTCCTTGAAGCGGATCATGACTGCAACCGGACCGAACGGCTCCTCGGAGAGGATGCGCGCGTTCTTCGGCACGTCGGTCACGACCGTCGGCTCGAAGAAGTTGCCCTGGTTGCCGATGCGACTGCCACCCGTCGCGACCTTGCCGCCCTTCTCCTGCACATCGGCGATGATCGACTGCATGGCATTGACGCGGCGCGGATTGGCAAGTGCGCCCATCTTGCTGTCGGCCTCGAGGCCATCACCAACCTTGATGCCCTTGGCGAGGTCGATGAACTTGCCGACGAACTTGTCGTAGGCCTTCTCGTGCACGAAGAAGCGCGTCGGCGAGATGCAGACCTGACCGGCATTGCGGTACTTGAGGCCCGACGTCAGCGTCGCGACGGCGTCCGTGTCGACATCGTCGAAGATCATCACAGGAGCGTGGCCGCCCAGCTCCATGGTCGCACGCTTCATGTGCAGGCCCGCCATGGATGCGAGATGCTTGCCCACCGGCACCGAGCCGGTGAACGAGATCTTGCGGATGCTCGGGTGGGGGATGAGGTACTCCGAAATCTCGGCCGGCACGCCGTAGACGAGATTGAGCACGCCTGCCGGCACGCCCGCATCATGGAAGCAGCGCACGAGGCCGATCGGCGAGCCGGGCGTCTCCTCGGGACACTTGAGGATGATCGAGCAGCCGGCGGCGAGCGCCGCGGCGATCTTGCGCACAGCCTGCGTGACCGGGAAATTCCAGGGCGCGAAACCGGCGGTCACGCCGATCGGCTCCTGGATGATCATGTTGCGCACGCCGTCAGCGCGGGCCGGAATGATGCGGCCATAGGCGCGGCGGCCTTCCTCGGCGAACCAGTCGATGACGTCAGCGCCTGAGAGCACTTCCATCTTCGCCTCGGCGAGGATCTTGCCCTGCTCCATGGTGAGCACGCGGGCGATGTCGTCGGCGCGCTCGCGTACGAGGTTCGCCGCCTTGCGCAGGATGCCCGAGCGCTCGAAGGAAGAAACCTTCCGCCACGTCGCAAAGCCCTTCTCAGCAGCCTTGATCGCCTTGTCGAGGTCGGGGCGGCTGGCGTAGCCGAGCGTCGCGAGGGGCGTGTTCTTCGCCGGGTTCATGACCTCCTGCGACTTGCCCGAGGTCGGCTGCACCCACTGTCCGTCGATGTAGTGATTGAGCGTTTCGTAAGCGGTCATGACTGCTCCTTGAAGGCACTGCGATATATCTGATCTGACATAGCGACGGGGGCCGGCGCCGCGCAAGGAAATTCCCGGTCTGGGACGGCGGGGAAGCGCAGGCAAGACCTGACCGACCCGCGCGGTGTCAGCATCTCAGGGACGGTCGTCGAGTTCATATAGCTCATCGGGAACGATGACCAGTCCGAACGCCAGCCTGATGGCCACGACCAGCACGAGGAGGGCTAGAAGCGCTCTAAGCTGCTCGGCCTTGAGCTGCTGGGCTGCACGCACGCCGTACTGCGCACCGAAAACGCCGGCGATCATCAAGGGCGCCGCCAGCAAAAGGTCGACCGAGAAGTTCTGCGTCGCCTGCAGCAGCGTCGCAAAGGCCGTAACGAACACCACCTGGAATTGCGATGTCCCGATCACGACGCGGGTCGGCACGCGCAGGACGTAGATCAGCGCCGGCACGAGCATGAAGCCGCCGCCGACACCCATGATGGCTGTCAGCCAGCCAACCACCGCGCCGATCATCACTGGCGGGATCGCGCTCATGTAGAGCTTGGCCGTCTGGAAGCGGATCTTCAGCGGGAGGTGCTGCACCCAGATGTGCTGGCCGCCGCGACGGCTCGTCGTCTTTGCCGGACCGCCCGGCGTTTGGCGCAAGGCGCGCACGCTCTCGACCAGCATCAGGCCGCCGACCGTGCCGAGCAGGACGACGTAGGACATCGCAATGAAGAAATCGAGCTGCCCCGCCGCCTTCAGCAGACGCTGTATCAGGATCCCGGTCGTCGCCCCTATGACGCCACCAGCGATGAGCAGCAGACCCATCCTGAGATCGACATTGCCGCGCTGCCAGTTGGCCAAGGCCCCCGAGACGGATGCCGCCACGACCTGACTGGCGCCGGTCCCGACCGCAATCGCGGGCGGCACGCCGAGAAAGATCAGAATGGGTGTCGTGATGAACCCGCCGCCGATTCCGAACATGCCGGACAGGAAGCCGACCACGAGCCCGAGCGTGATCAGCACGCGCAGGTCAATGGCGAGCTCCGCAATGGGGAGATAGACGCTCATCCGCGCATGACCTCGAAATGGA
>CAUJKI010000686.1 GCA_963205015.1 Pseudomonadota bacterium | reverse complement strand
GGCTGCGAGCACCCCCGACAGAATTCGAGAGCTGCTTGCTGCACCAAACGTCACGCTTTCGATCGAAGAGCGAGACTGGCTTGATCTTCGAGCGGATAGCTGCAGTTCGGTGTAGTGGAGACGACATGCCTTTTACAATTTTGAAGAGGGCGCAGCCTTGGGATGCCATCGTAATCGGGTCGGGGGCTACCGGCGGTTGGGCTGCCTGGCAATTGGGCCGGCGCGGGCTTTCCGTTCTCGTGCTGGAAGCCGGCCCTGACGGGATCGACGCTCCCACTACTGAGAGCGCACTGCGGCTCCGGGCGAAGCGGTTCGTCAATGGTGCTCTGGGGCATCAAAATATTCAGTCGCGGATTCCGAATTATTGGGACCTGGATCCGGATTTGTTCGTGCTGGATACAGAGCATCCGTATGGCACACCTGATGGCAAGCGCTTCGACTGGATCAGGACCCGCGCAGTGAATGGCCGGCTCCTGACATGGGGAGGTATCGGCGTTCGCGTTTCGGATTACGAGTTCAAAGCGGCGGAAGGGGACGGTTTCGGCGAGACGTGGCCATTCGGCTACGAGGAACTAGAGCGCCACTACGATGAGATCGACGACTTCTTTGCAGTCTATGGGGAAGAGGACAGCTTACCACAACTGCCTGATGGGAAGTACGTGGGGGCCCCTCGCCTGACCGAGGCAGAGCACCGCTTCAGGGAGGCCGTGTCTGCTCGCTTTACTGACCGCCAGGTCATAGCTTCCCGCGGTGTTCTTGTTCGCCCCTCGTCCCGGCCTAACGGCGAGTCTCCACCGCCATCGCCCCTGCGTGCGGCTATGAAGCATCACGGTGTAAACCTCCGAACCAACGCTGTCGTCAGCCACATTCTCGTAGACACCGACGGCCGTGCCACGGGGGTAGCGTTTTTTGATCGTCTCACGAAACGTAGCCACGAGGTGAGCTGTCGAGCGGTAGCTGTATGCGCATCGACGCTCGAGACAACGCGTGTCCTGTTGAACTCTGCTTCATCACAGCATCCGGATGGTCTTGGCAATTCGTCCGGCTCGCTGGGGCGGCATCTTATGGATCACTGTGCAGTCCTTGTTACTGGGACCGTACCAGGGAACGGTTCGCAGGCATGGGCTGATGGTTCAGGTGGCCCGAAGAACATTATGATTCCGCGCTTTCACAACCTGGAGAATAAGGCGGGAGGCGCTTTTTTGCGTGGCTATGGAATCTTTGGGGGTATCGGGCGGGGACCATCGCCTACCAGAAAGCGCAGGGGGAGCAATGGCAACGAAGTGCCGTTCGGTCTGGTCGCTTACGGTGAAATGCTTCCACGATCGGAAAATCGCGTATCGCTCGATCGCGAGAACCGTGATGCCTGGGGCATCCCTACACTTCATATCGATTGTGAGTACTCCAGCAACGAGCACGCGATGATCGATCACATGCTGGCGTCGATGCAGGAGATGATCGATGTTGGCGGCGGCCACGTTGGGGCCACGCATCGCTTCGCCCCCGGGGGGTTCGTACATGAGACCGGCACTGCGCGGATGGGCAGCGATCCGCAGGCGTCAGTGCTGAACGGGTTCGGTCAATGCTGGGACGCCGACAACGTATACGTGATGGATGGAGCGGCTTGGCCGACCAGTGCTTGGCAAAATCCAACGTTCACGATGATGGCGTTGGCTGGGCGGGCAAGCGAGCATCTTGCAGAGAGTGTGATCGCCAAGCGAATCTAATGATCGCTATCTGAAGCGGCTGCGCCATGAATGCACTATCCGCGCTGACCCACTCAGCACATCAACCCAATCCCAACGATGCAGCAATCACCCTTCAGCTGCCCCGGCCGCGCTCGCAAGGCGTCTGGGATTCATCGACATAGCTGCTCTTAGGAAACTACGCGGGTGGCGTGCGATCCGGTATATTTGCTGAGCGATGTCAACGTTTGCCGGACGAGGGTCGCCGGCATCACGGATTGCATCAACGAGAGAGCCGCCATGAGCATTGCGCCACTCTCGCCAGTGGCTCACCTCGTCCGCTGACATGCTTCCAAATGCTTTCTGCGAAGCTAAAGTAAGCGATAGGCCGAAACTATTGCAGAATACCATTCCTTCGGCCTTGTCACGCGGCGGAATTGCGGAAATCAGATTTGCCAGCTCCTCTGTCTTCCCCATCGCACCGGCGTAGACCAGCCGGGGCAGGTCCATACCGCGCGCAATGTCGAAAGCTAGCTGGTTGTAGAAGCGCCCATTGAAGTCGATCAGCATGGCGCGCCCCTGAGAAAAAATGAACTCCAGCTCGAACGCGCCGTAGTACCCAATGCGCTCACATAACAGTACGACGCGCTTGGCAAGATCCGGGATCACATCGGCTTCCTCAAAGCATAGTCCGATGCCAATCCGACGCGGCTGCTGCAAAACTTTTTGAGCGGCGCGCATGACGACCTGCGTGCCCGAAATGTCCCGGAAGCCGGACAGTGAATAGATCCTCTCCATTGCTTCAGGATGATATCGCTGAAGCATCGGCATCGTTGCTTCAGGGAATCGCTTCGCAAAATTGCTATTGTGCGCGCCTTGCCGCAGCAAATCATCATACACAGCACGGCCATTCGTGGCGCCGCCTTCTATCAGTGCTCCTTTGTTGCCGGTGCGAATGGCGAGCTGAGAGCGGGGCTTCGCAATAATTGCCCCGCCAACGTTGCGGACAATCCTTGCAGCCTCATCGCCCGAATGTGGAAACCACGCCTCCGGCGTGTCTATACCCACGGCGTGAGCGTTCTCTGCAAGCAACCCCTTGTCGAGTATGCGCATCATAGTGCCGAGATCAGGCTGATAGAGATCGAACTCTGCGCTCAACTCTTCTCGGCGATCCGCGAGTGAGAAGGACACCTCGTCGCTTGTGGCATAAATGGCTCGGCGAGGCCCGCCACGGCCCTGGGCGAGAAGCCAATCCGACCAATCGGGAGCATCGAAAGGCGGGCAACGGACGTGCGCGCTGCAGTAGCGCGAAAATCGCCCCGGTGCGAAAGCGGCCGGATCCACTGTCACGACCGGCACCCCGGCACGGCCTAAGGAGCGCATGGCAGCTATGGTGCCATAATAGTATGCGTTGCAGAGGAGAATTGGGACCAGCTCAGGCCCCGGCTGACGTTCCGGATAATCGCTTTGGCCTGCCGGAATCTTCCTCAAGGTCTCGGGTGCTGAACTCTGAGAACTTGGCATGAGATAACACCCACCATCCGCTAGCGAACTTGCGACGACCGAACGCCTCACATGGCGCTAACCGATACAGAAGCTCTTGGCCACAACATCGCTACCAATCACTAGCCCATCTCATCAAACGCAACCATATCCTCGAACCTCTCCGCGCGGCGCAGGAGGCGCACGTCTGCGCGGTCCAACATCACGATAGCGGGCTGCGGAAACGAGAATGACGTCGCAAATGGCACGAAGTAGGCGCCAGCATCCATGATGGCGAGCGCATCGCCGGCGGCAAGCGCAGGGAGACACGCCGACCACGACAGCACATCCCCCGGGCTGCAGATGGGGCCGGCCAATCGATACCGATGCGAACGAGGTTCGTGCATCCGGGTCACCGGGAAAAGCTGGTGAAACTCGCTTCGGACGCTTTCGGCGAGATTTATGCCGGCATCGAGAATGGCCCAACCCGGCTTCGGTTCACCCACCTTGAGAGAGAGCACGCTCGTGATGAGTAACTGGGTATTGCCTGTCAACGCGCGGCCAGGCTCGAAGAAAATGCGCGGACACGGCCGTGCCTTGGTCGCGTAGTGGGCTTCCACTTGCTCGACTACGCACCGTACATACTCCCGGATGGAAAGAGTGGCCTCCGGCACCGGTTCAGGGAGGGCCGCCTGAAATGCGGTGGCAAGTTTGCGGTCGAGGTTGCTTATCCCTGTCACGCTCGGCGTCGCCAGACTGCCCCCGAAGTCGAGAATGGCCAACTCGACACCCAATTCATTCCTCACCCGGTCCGCAAGCGCCAGTATCTCGCCGACGTATCCTTGCACTTGATGCTTGGTGCGCACCATGCCGCCGACGTGCGTGTGAATGGCTGTGAGTTCGAGAACCCCGCTTTCGTGTACCTCCTTGAGGGCAGCAAACGCATCTCCGGTGCTGATGGAATGGCCGAATTGTCCCATCCACCCCGATGAAGTTGCGGCGCGCACACCAATTCGAGGCCGTTTCCCGAGTTCGCGTGCCACCGAAGCTACGACAGCAATCTCCTCGCGGTGGTTGACGTTGAGCAGCAGGATGTCTCGCGCCACTGCGTCGCGCACGGCTGCGTCCGACTTCGCCGGGCCGTTGAAGACAATGCGGTCGGGTGGCATGCCAAGCTTAAGAGCGAGCCAGAGCTCATACTCGGAGATCACCTCCGCTCCAATGCCGAGATCATGGACGAAGCGGAGGACGCCGGGGACTGGATTGCTCTTGTATGAATAGTAGACCTCGCCACGCGTGCGGCCATGCTCGTTCACGGCAAGAAACTCGGAGACATTCTGCCTAAGCCGCTCGGCCAGCACCACGTGAAGGGGCGATCCCCACGCCTCGCGCAGCGACGCAAGGTCCACGCCCTCGAAGGCCAGATGCCCCTGGGAGGTCACAGTCATTCCCCAGTGCGCAGGCGTGAGCACGTCTCCGGGCGCCCGAACGTTGCGCACGATCCCCCCCAGAGCCCGCTTAACGAGCTGCTTTGCCTCGCGCAACATCAGGTGGTGGACCTTCTGGATACCCGCACTGGCAGAGGTAAGAGCTTGGAAGTGATCTGAAGGGCGCGGTAGTCAACGATTCCATAGGTCTCTTTGTATTTGCGGTGGATGATCTCATAAGAACGCCGTATCGGCTCCTGGTCATCTTTAAGATCATGAATCAACGAAGGCGCCCCGGTGCGATAGTGGAGGATCGGGTGATCAACAAAGACATGCCCCCAACGACGCATACCGCGCATGTGGAACTCGACGTCTTCGTAGAGGGGTATGGAGCCATCATAACCGCCGAGAGCCACGGCGCACTCGCGACGGATCATGCACGCTGAGTTGATGATGAGCGTTCCGCGAAAGAGAATTGCCCCAACAGTCAACCAGCTTGAGTACGCGAGGTAGCGCGAGCATTGCGCAGCCCACATGAACCACTCCGTATATCGCGCCACGATGTCGGGATCTTCTCCAAAAGGTTCGACAGTGCCATAGGCCACAGCGGCGCCGCGACGTGCCTCCAGCCCAAGTGCGAGCGCGCGAAGGGCTCCAGGTAGCACGTGATCATCGTCATCAAGGAAATAGAGGTAGCGCCCTGGCGCCCGCTCAATGGCCTCGTTACGCACGAGTGCCGGCCTTCCGTTTGAGGGAACCGCCCGCCTCGCATATTGCACTCTCTTGTCGCCCAGCGTGGCGACGGCGTGCATTGCTGTACCCTCGGGCGAGTCGTCGAGCACGAGCACCTCGACTGAGACTCCGTCTTGGGAGAGCGCGCTCCCGATTGCCTCCACCACTTCCCGCTCACGCCGGTGCGTCGGAATGATTACGCTCACATCAGGCTCGCCCATGCCAAGTACACCCATGACCGTCACTAAACCAAGTTTCTCATTTTCAGCGCGCAACAGTCCGCAACCGGATCTCAAAGTTCCGGAACACAGCATATTTGAGGGGCCGTTTCCAAGCTACACAATAGCCATGCAGAAAGCCGAAGATCAATTCTGAGCGAACTAAAGGTTACTGGTATGTATGGACGAAACTCTTGACGGCGAGCAATCGAGAACTTCCGTCTTCACGGGCGCATTGATGTCGCGACGTGCGCCACAGCCGAGCAACTGGGACGATAACCGAGACGGACAGCAAGGTGCTACGCATCTGCAGTGGTACAATTACCCGAGCCCGGATCAGCGGAGGTTGTTTACGACTTCCCATCCATGCTGGCGCTCTGCGGCCTGGAGTTCGGGCACGGAGCGATCTCCAATGAGACGACGATCCTCAACATTCGTCGCCTGCTCGAACACCTCAACCCGACGAACGCGGATGTTCGCGGGCCGAATATTGGGCTTCTAAAGCGTCGGCCTTAAATGCCACCCACGCCTGGGCCGGTCTCAAAGTCGCATTTAAGGTCCAAAGATGCTCTTAGAGTCATGGCTTTCTAAAGCAACTTTGGGTTTGAAATTCACTCCCCCGCCTAGCCTCGAATTAAGGTGAATTTCAAGTCAGTTGCTTCAGTCGGAAAACAGGCTTACGCATCAATTTGTTGGAGCTTCGACGAACTCTCACGGACATCGCGATTTGCGTTTAGTTGACAGGCATTCGAGCGGACGCTAGCAGAATAGAGCCGAACCGGTTCAGGCTCGGCAGCCGTGAGGCGTGCTGGGCTACATATGTTCGCAGCCAATCACTCGGCAACCTGCTGATTAGAGGTAATTCAACACAAACAGGCTCTATTGCCTCGATCTCTAACGCATTTAATTCCGCGCGTAGCGTCTGACTGGTAAAGCACTGGTAGAAGATCCCCCCTTGTGAGTAATATCCTGACTTTGGGAGACGCTTGAGCACCCGCCGCAGATCCTGGTGATGTGAACAGACTATATAGCGACCAGCAGGTCGAAGCGCCGCTGCCACCGCTTGATTGCATGCACGGCGAAGCTCAGAGGTGGGGAGATTGGAATACAAGGTATTCAAAGCGAGGTCGAACGCCCGGGGTGCGAGGCAAATCGTACCCACATCAGCCCGGATCAAGCCGACGGGCGCGTCCGCGGGCAATTGCGCTTGGTTTCGGCGAAGTGCAGTCAACGAAAAGTCGATTGCAAGCAAGCGGTCGGCCGCCAAGAGCCGCCGAGTGTAAATACCGGGCCCACATCCCAACTCTAGTACTATTTTCCCGGCCGGGTTCCCCACTCGCCTCATCGTGGATTCGATCTCGGCAATATCGCGCCAGGATGGTTTTGATCCAGGAGCTCCTCGCAGCAGTTGATGCGCATCTTCGCGCAACGCCATCTCGTGGCGACTGTCCTTATCCGCAGGAATGTCTGACCCTAGCATGTCTAATATGCCGTCTTGGATACGGTATATTTTATTACAGGTCTCACAACGCGCTTGCCCATCGAGAGTATATTTTGAATAATTGGGCATAATTGGCATCAACTGGCCGCCATCCCGGCTGCAACGTATCAACTCGAGGGCGTCCATCAAGAATCCATGCATTCGACAGGATACTCCTCTGGGTTCCATCTGAGTGCTATACGGGCATATCTTTACCTGGCCACGATTAAATTCCTAGAGCTATATCCATCAATAGGCGCCAATTTCAATTAATGTATCAATATAGGTCGGAAGCAGCGACCGTAAAAGACTTCGCTTCCAAGTTCCCGTAATCCAAGGCTTCTTCACTTGGCTCAAGCCGCGGCGCCGTGAGGCTCTGCAATCGCTTGGGGAACCTCTGATCAACTCTGGGAAGACACGCTGTATGGCGCTGATGCGAGGGATGAGCACAATGGATCACTTGAGCCTCGCACTGCTCGGTTGTGCCAGCAAAGCGTACGAAGCGTGACGTATTGCGATACACGTAACGATCGCAAGACCGCGTTGTTTAGAGGCGCCCTAATACACTAAAAACATCCCGCCCCGTTCGAGATCACCACCAGCTAAGTCGTCGTCGTCGAAAGTTTCAGTCCGACTGCGCCCGTCGCGATCATCGCGATGAATAGCAGCTGCACCGGCGAAAGAGTCTGGCGCAGAAAAAGCCAGCCCGCGATCGCGATCAGCGCAATGCCCGAGCCTGCCCAGATCGCGTAGGTGACGCCGACCGGAATGCGCGTGAGCACGATCGAGAGCCCAACGAAGCAGCCGCCGAAGATCGCGAGGGAGGCCACGCCATACAGGGGCTGCTGGAAGCCTTGCGATTTATTGAGCAGCAGCGTCGCCGTGACCTCCGCGAGAATACACGCGGCAAGCAGCATCCAAGGATTCATGTCATTACCCCTATGGCCCCGGATCCGCCTCCGGACCCCGGACCTAACCGCACAGGCGGGCATGGAGCAAGCCGCGGCGGCGTCATAGCGCCTGCCGCGCGCACAATCCGTCGGATCCGGTTAACGGGGCGCTCGGAGCCGATCAGCGGCAGATCAACACGGGGATGGCGCTCTGCGTGACGACCTTGTTGGCCTGGCTGCCAAGCAGGAGGCGCTGGACGCCACTGCGGCCGTGCGAAGCCATGACGATCAGGTCCGAGCCTTCCTTCTTCGCCGTCTCGATGATGCCCTCGGCCGGGAACTCATCCTTCACATAGCGCTTCTCGCAGGGAACCCCCAGAGCGTCGGCGCGCTTGGCCGCCGCGGACAGGATCGCCGAGGCATTGGCCTCGCTGGCAGCCTCGTACTCGTTGATGGGAAAGGAAGCACCTACGTCGCCCGGGACGAAGGCCGTCCAGGGATCGGAGACAGTAACCACAGTTACCGTAGCGCCGAGCGCCTTGGCGAGCGCTAGACCGTGCGTCAGCCCCTTCTCGGCGAGTTCGGAGCCGTCTGTCGCAATCAGCAAGTTCTTGTACATGAAAAGGCCCTCGTCCCAGGCGCTCTGAGGCGCCATCCTCGCGATGCGGCGCAACCAGCAGCAGCATCATGCTGCAGCATTCATGACCCGTCCACCGGGGACGCGCCTTGATCGTCATCAACGGTGCTCAGTCGGGCTCGGTGAGCCGGTCGATGTGGCGGCGGTCGCGCTTGGTCGGCCGGCCCGCGCCGCTCGGACGCTCACCGCTCGGGGCCTGTGGGGGCGCCACGCGCATCGGCGGAGAGCGATCGATATAGAGGCCTTGCGCCTCGCTGGCCGGGCCGCGCCGAGTGCCGAGCGCCGCCACCTCCAATACCCGGATGCGCGGGCCGACCGCAATCGTGAGCACATCGCCGACACGAACGTCCTGGCTCGGCTTGGTCGTGCGCTCGCGGTTGAGACGGACCTTGCCGTCCTCGACGAGACCGGCAGCGAGCGTGCGGGACTTCACGACGCGCGCGAACCACAGCCATTTGTCGAGGCGGAGCTGTCCACCCCGACGACCGCCGCCCTCGCCGTCACTTACGGTCATGAAGAGCCTGTCTCGTTGCCCCGCTTCTCGAGTTGCAGCTTCAGGGCGCTGAGTGCCGCGAACGGCGAATCCGGATCGACCGTCGTACGCTTCGGCGGCGCGGCAGAGCGCATGTAGCCCTGAGAACGGTCCTCGCGCTGCGAGCGACGATCATCGCGCCGGTCATCCCGCCGGCCCTCGCCGCCATGGCCCTTGCCGCCGCCGTGGCGGCGCTCACGATCCTCGCGAGGCCCTCGCGGCTGCTCAGACCGGCCCTCCCGGCGCTCTCCGTCGCGTGGCCGCTGCTGCCCGCCGCGCTGATGGCGATCCCGGCGGCCGCCCTCGCGCTGTTCCTGGCTCTTTGCAGCCTCAGGCGCCGCCTCGGCACCGGCTGGATCGGCGGCGGCCGGTGCGCCTGGTCTGTCGGGCTGGCGACCGGCATCGCGCCGGCCGTCACGGCCATGGCGGCGATTGCGCTCGCCATGACGCTCGCCTTGGCGCTGCGGCCGGCCATCCAAGGCCCGATGGTCGCCCCGATGACGCCGCCGCGGCCGCCAGATCTCGATCAGGACCTCTTCGGCTGGGGCTGGTGATGCCTCGCCAGCCGCTTCGGCCGACACCGCTTCGACCGGGGCAGCTTCTACTGGAGCCGCATCCACCATGGTTTCAGCGACACCTTTGCTCGCCTGAGGCTGAGATGCGGATATTTCCGCATCACCTGTCGGCGTGTCGGCAGATGGCGCGGCCTCGGCCGCCACTGGAGCAGCCTCGACCACCTCCGGTGCCGCTTCGGGCGTCTCGCCGGCGGCGCTCTCCACCTCGACGGCGACTTCCTCCGCTTCGGCGTCCGCCGACGCAGCAGTCTCGGGTACCGCCTCGACCTGCGCGACCGGCGTTACGGGCGCCGGATCGATCATGGTCTTCGGCGCGGGGCGCCGGTCGACGTGGAAGCCGAGCGCACGAAGCACGCCGCCAAGCTCCTCTGCCGAGCAGCCGAGGATCGACAGCATCTCGGGCACGATGACGAAACCGCCATCGCCGGTCGCGCCCTTGGGACGCGTGTCGCCGCCGGATCCCGGCTTCCAGGCGATCAGAGGCCGTATCTGATCCGCAAGCCGCTCGAGAATGTCCGTGCGCACGGCCCGCTGCCCGCAGAGGTGATAGCCCGTCGCGCGATAGAAAGCGCCCGGAAGCGCAGGATCGGCCGCGATGGACGTACGCCCGGCCTTCGGTGGCTCGGGGAGCGTGTCGAGGGCAAGGCTATTCTCGCCGGCGTGCTTCAGCGCCCAGAGCACCAGGCGCAGCTCGCCCGCCGCGGGCTTGAGCAGCAGCGGCAGATAGATGTTGAAGGCGCCGAAACGCACACCGTACTTGCGGAGTTGCGCGCGCGCGGCCTGATCGAGCGCGCGGATGTCGTCCGCAACGGTCTGGCGCTCGAGAATGCCGAGCCCCTCCTTGAGCCGGAAGGCGATCCCGCGCGCCATGCCGGAAAGGTCCTCGGCAGAGGCGAGCTCGATCAGCGGCTTCAGGCGCTCGCCAATGATCTCGCCCATCCAGGTGTCGAGGCGCTGCTGCACGCGCTCCTTGTCCGGGCCGGTCAGATTGTCGTCGGCGAGCAGCACGACCTGCGGCTTCAGCGGATCCTCGCCCGGCTCAAGGCGTGCGATCTCCTCATCGCGCCACAATACGCGCCCGTGACGCGTCAGGCGGAAGGCGTCCGTCCGCGCCGAGGCGACGCGACGCGCACGCATGGCGAACTCCTTCACCAGGACGTGCGCGGCGGCATTGCGCGCCGTTTTGCCGTGAATGCCCTGCTCGGCATTGGCGTCCGCCGAGAATCGAAAGCCTTTGAGCCGCCCGACATAGTGGTTCTCGACCATGATCGCGCCGTCGGCCGCGATGTCGGCGCTCATCTCGTCCTTGTCGCGCAGGCCCTTCATCAGCGCGCTCGTGCGCTTGTCGATGAAGCGCTGCGTGAGCTGCTCGTGGAGCGCGTCGGAGAGCGAATCCTCGATCGCGCGTGTGCGCTCCTGCCAGTGCGCGGGATCCTCGAGCCAGTCGGCGCGGTTTGCGACGAAGGTCCAGGTGCGGATATGCGCGATGCGGGTCGCCAGCGTGTCGATGTCGCCGTCGGTGCGGTCATTGAGCCCGACCTGGTTGGCGAACCAGTCGGTGGGGATGCGCTCCTCCGGCGACATGAGGAATTTGTAGAGTGTCGCGACCAGCTCGGCATGGCTCTGCGACGAGATCTTGCGATAGTCGGGCACCTGGCAGACTTCCCAGAGCCGACCGACCGCCGCCGGCCCCTGCGCCTTTGCGCGCACGTCAGCATCGGCGCTGACGGTTTCGAGGGCGAGCACATCGTCCGCCATGCGGGCGCGCTGCAGGCGCGCCTCGCGCGGCGCCTCGCGCAGGCTGTCGCGCAGCCGCTCGACGGTCGCGAGGTCGAGATCGCGATTGCGCCACTGCAGGACCTTGACGCTGTCGAACGAATGCGTCTCGAGCCGGTCGATGACATCGGCAGAGAAGGGCTCCGCGTCGCCGGTGACGCCGAAGGTGCCGTCGTTCATGTAGCGCCCGGCGCGGCCGGCGATCTGCGAGAGCTCGCCAGGGGTCAGGTCGCGATGGTTTTGGCCGTCGAACTTGCGCGTGGCCGAGAAGGCCACGTGATCGACATCGAGATTGAGGCCCATGCCGATCGCATCCGTCGCGACGAGATAGTCGACATCGCCCGACTGGTAGAGCGCGACCTGGGCATTGCGAGTACGCGGCGAGAGCGCGCCCAGCACCACCGCGGCACCGCCGATCTGACGCCGGATCAGCTCGGCAATCGTGTAGACCTCAGCGGCCGAGAACGCGACGATCGCGGTGCGCTTCGGCAGGCGCGTCAGCTTCTTCTGACCAGCGTAGGTGAGCTTGGAGAGGCGCGGACGCGAGATGAAGTTCGCCCCCGGGATGAGGTCGCTGATCGCCTCGCGCATGGTGCCGGCGCCGAGTAGCAGGGTCTCGGAATGACCGCGGGCATGGAGCAGCCGGTCCGTAAAGACGTGGCCGCGGTCGGGATCGGCCGCGAGCTGCACTTCGTCGATGGCCAGGAAGTCCACCTGGACATCGCGGGGCATGGCCTCCACGGTCGAGACCCAGTAGCGCGGCCGCTCGGGCTTGATCTTCTCCTCGCCGGTGATCAGCGCGACATTGCCGGGACCGACACGGGTGACAATCCGGTCGTAGACCTCTCGCGCGAGCAACCGCAGCGGCAGGCCGATCATCCCGCTCTCGTGTCCGAGCATGCGCTCGATGGCGAGATGGGTCTTGCCCGTGTTGGTCGGGCCGAGGACCGCCGTCACGTTACGGATTCGAGTCTCAAGCGGCATATCCACTCCTGGGGAACTTTCCCGTGCCAAGGGCAGGCATCGCAGAGCGGTGTGCGGCAATCAAGCGGTGAATTCGGCTAGGGGCCCAAATATTCCCGCCCTATGGTGGCTCAGGAACGACACCGCAGCCCACACCCCGCCCGGCGGCGGCCCGCCGCGCCGTGCAGCCGCAATCTCCACCTGCCGGCCATCGCTGCTCCGCGAGCCGGCCATCCGGACAGAAGTCTCACGGCACGCTCAGTTGACGAGCGCGATCTGCTCGCGGTGCGTGCGGATGGTCAGGCTCTGCGCCACGAGCTCGGCCGAACCGGCGAAGGTCGGCACGGTGATGCGGTGAGGCACGAAGAGATCGGCCCCCGGTACGGCACGGTATGCGACCTCGATGCCGAGGTTGCGCTTGAGTTCGGCGGCCTTCTCGTCATCGACGTGCCCCGCGATCGGCACCACGCGGACGCGGCAGACGATCAGCATCTCCGGCGTGGCGGCAGATTTTGCCTCGGCCAAAGGCACTTCGCCCTTGGGAGAGAGGACGATATCGAAGCGGGCCTTGCCATCGAACACGGCCGCCCGCTGGTTGCACGGGTTGCCATCCTTGGGGCGGCTCATCGAAAGGATCGCGCTCATCGGATCCAGCACGCCGCGCATGTGCGCCGGCTGAACGGGAACCGTCCCCGGCGGGTCGGGCATGGCCGGATTGAAGTCGACGGCTTTCACCGCGCCATTACCGAAGGCCATGCGCAGGGAACCCGATTTCGAGCTGCCGCGGAAATCAAAGGAGAAGCCGGCCGGCCGCGGCGCATTGCCGGCGAGCGCGCCGGAAACGCGCGTGGCACCGTTCCAACGCACGAGACCGAGCAAGGCCGAGACGTCCGCATTGGCAGAAATGGCATAGGTGCGGTCGTGCACGCTCGAATTGAACGTGAACTGCCCGACCTCGAAGCCGTTGAATTGGATGCGGTAGTTGGCCTGGACCTCGGCCGGCCATGGCTCGGCGGCGCGGGCTTCTGGGACCAGTGAAATGCTCGAAATGGCCGCTATAGCGAGAGCGGTATAAATCGGCCGCCCAACTGACTTCAACGCAACCATGGTGGCCATTGACGCTGCCCCGGGACTGAACCGACTGACTCAACAACGACACTAACGCACCCACCAGCAAGGTATGTGAGGTAGGCCCCGTTTACGTCGAATATGTGTCGTGGTTAACGGTGCCACTATTTGATTAACAACCCATTCTCGACCGAACCATACTCGGCCACGGCATGGAGGGTCGCCTAAACTGCAGGGCACGGAACACTGTTAGCCGTTGCGACGTGTCCGCCGTGCACCGCAAGGATCGACCACACATCCGACCATCACCGCGCAAACGCGGGAAGCGCCGCCACCGTTCCTCGCGGGGCACTAAAGCGCCGACAGGATCGCGCCGACGCCCGAGAGCACCAGCAGCACCAGCACGGCGGCGCGGAAGGCTCCCTGCGTGAGGTAGCGCGAGAGCCTGAGCCCAATGAGCGTGCCAGCATAGACGACCGGCGCGAGGCCGAGCGCCAGCCACCACACCCCGTCGCCCATGCCAGCCCAGAACGTGTTGAGCGCGGTCACGAACAGGTAGCAGAGCCCGAAGAACGAGACCGCCAGTGCCCGGGCATTCGCGTGCGCCAGCGGCGCGTGGGAGAGGTGCAGCATCAGCGGCGGACCAGGCATGACGAGCAGCGCGGTCATGGCGCCAGAGGCGGCGCCCGTCAGATACCCGAGCGCCGACGCCTCACCTTCTGCGACACCCTCGTCGCTCGGTCGCGCCGCCGGCTTGCGCGCGAACCAGCCGGCCTCGCGGGCAATCAGCAGCGACGTGAACAGCAGAATCAGCACGCCGACGGCAAGTTTCAGCCCGTTGACGTCGAGCCGCATGAAGAGAAGAAGCCCGAGCGGGCTGCCGACCAGCGCGCCCAAGACAAGCGCCTTGAAGATGCGCCTCGGCACGAGCGGCCACACGCCCCTCAGCATCATCATCGTCTGGACCAAGTGCACGACCACGAGCACCTGGAGAGCCGCATGCGAGTTCATCGCAACGAGAAACAACGGCGCTGCGACGATCGCGAACCCGAAGCCCGTCGCCGCCTGCACCACCGCGCCGCCGAGCGTCCCGAGCCCCAGCAGCGCCAATGCGCTCACGTCCATCGGCTCAGCCCTTGCCGCCGACGAAGACGAACGCCGCGCCAGCGGCGATGAGCGCGAAGCCGATCAGATGATTCCAGCCGAGCCCCTCCTTGAGCACCACGACCGAGAAGCCGGCAAAGACGATGAGCGTGATCACTTCCTGAATTGTCTTGAGCTGGGCCGCCGAATAGACCGCATGCCCGTAACGGTTCGCCGGCACGGCGAGGCAATACTCGACGAACGCGATGCCCCAGGAGATGACGATGACGAGCATCAGGGGCTTGGACTTGTAGTTCAGGTGCCCGTACCAGGCGAGCGTCATGAAGACATTCGACATGACGAGCAGAATGATCGGCAGGACATAGGCAAAAGGCCCCGCGGTCGGCATGGCGCTTCTTCTCCGGCTTTGGCTCTTCAATGGACGTGCACGATGTGCGGGGTGGGGGGCGCTCAGCTCTTGTCGTTCGGACGGCCCTTACGCGGATCGACGGGCCGCTCGTCGAGACGCTCAAAATCACCTTCGATGACAGGACCGCCGTTCTCGACGCCACGGCTACCCTCGTCCGGTCGCCGCTCGTGGCGGCGCT
>CAUJKI010000685.1 GCA_963205015.1 Pseudomonadota bacterium | reverse complement strand
GCCTTTGACCATGTCCTGCGTGACCGCGCCTTTCGCCGAGAGACCGAAAAGAGCGTCGGCGCCTTTCAAGGCATCCGTCAGCGTCCGCGCCTTGGTCTTGGCCGCATAGGTGGATTTCCACTGGTTCATGCCGTCCTTGCGACCCTGGTAGATCACCCCCTTGGTATCGCAGAGCAGGATGTTCGCCGGCGGCATTCCCATGGCCACGAGCAGATCGAGACAGGCGATGCCGGCCGAGCCCGCACCGTTCACGACGAGCTTGAAGGTCGAGATGTTGCGCCCCGTGAGTTCGAGCGCGTTGATGAGCCCGGCGGCGGCGATGATCGCCGTGCCGTGCTGGTCGTCGTGGAAGACGGGGATGTCGAGCAGCTCCTTGAGCCGTTCCTCGATGACGAAGCAGTCCGGCGCCTTGATGTCCTCGAGGTTGATGCCGCCGAAGCTCGGGCCGAGATAGCGCACGGAGTTGATGAAAGCGTCCACATCCTGCGTATCGACGAGCAGGTCCAGCGCATCGATGTCGGCGAAGCGCTTGAAGAGCGCGCCTTTGCCTTCCATGACGGGCTTGGAAGCCTGCGCGCCGAGATTGCCGAGGCCGAGAATGGCCGTCCCGTTCGAGACCACGGCCACGAGATTGCCCTTGTTCGTGTAGTCGTAAGCGCGCGACTTGTCCTCGGCGATGGCGAGCACCGGCACGGCGACGCCCGGCGAATAGGCCAGCGAGAGGTCGCGCTGGGTCGTCAGCGGCTTGGTCGGGGTGATCTCGAGCTTGCCGGGCTTGCCTTCGGAATGGAAGCGGAGCGCGTCGTCGGCGGTAAATTTGATCGCGGGCGTATCGGCGGCCATCTGGGCGTTCCCGTCTTTTGTGCGCCCGCGCGACTGGCCCCGAGGGCCGGCAGCCCGCCGAGCGGCGCGGTGCAGTGAATTGTCGAATTTTCCAATGACGATAAGCCGCGCCCGGCCCGTACACAACTCGCCACTTGCCTCGCAGTGCACCATGCGCCATGTGGTCTGGTCGATGGTGGTATGCAGGCGGCCGGGGGCGGCAACGGGATGGCCAGACGCGCGAAAAGCTCCAGCAGCGAGAGCGAGGGACAGGATGACGCACCGCCGAACGCGGAGGATGTGCGCCCGCCTGTCGCCGACGTCACGCCGTCCATGGCGCAGTTCCTCGAAATCAAGGCGGCCAATCCGGACAGCATCCTCTGGTACCGCATGGGCGACTTCTACGAACTCTTCTTCGACGATGCCGTCGTCGCCTCGCAGGCGCTCGGCATCGTCCTGACCAAGCGCGGCAAGCATCTCGGGCAGGACATTCCCATGTGCGGCGTGCCCGTTCACCGCGCCGACGAGTATCTGCAGCGGCTCATCCGCAAAGGCTTTCGTGTCGCCGTCTGCGAGCAGCTCGAAGATCCTGCCGAGGCCAGGAAGCGCGGCTCGAAGGCCGTCGTGAAGCGCGATGTCGTGCGTCTCGTCACGCCCGGTACGCTCACCGAGGACACGCTGCTCGATGCGCGTGCGCGCAACTACCTGACGGCACTCTTCGCGCCGGCAGCCGCGGACGGCGCCCACGCCCTCGCCTCGCTGGATATCTCGACGGGCGAGTTCGAGATCGCGAGCGTGCCGGCGGCCGACCTTGCCGGCGAGCTCGTCCGACTCGCTCCGGGCGAGGTCCTGCTCCCTGATCGCCTCATGGACGACAAGACCATCGTCGCCTGCGCCAATCACACGGGCAGCGCGCTGACACCGCTCGCGACATCGTTCTTCGACAGCATGGGCGGCGAGCGGACGCTTCGTGAGCGCCTCGGCGTCGCCGAGCTCGATGGCTTCGGCACATTCTCGCGTACGGAGCTGGCGGCCGTCGGCGCACTCCTCAAGTATGTCGACCTCACGCAGATCGGCGCGCGACCCGTCGTGCGTCCGCCGCGGCGGACGGGGCCGGCAACGACGCTCGTCATCGATGCCGCAACGCGCAACAGCCTGGAGCTGCTGCGCTCGACGCGCGGCGAGCGCGAGGGCAGCCTGCTCTCGGCGATCGACCGCACGGTGACCGGGCCCGGCGCGCGGGAGCTCGCGAACCGTCTGGCGAGCCCCCTGCGCGATGTCATGGTGATTGGTGCGCGCCTAGATGCCGTTGCCTTCCTCATGGCCGAGCCACAGGCGCGCGAGGCCCTGCGCGAAGCTCTCAAGAGCGCGCCCGACGTCGCGCGCGCAACGTCGCGCCTGGCTCTCGGCCGCGGTGATCCGCGCGACCTTGCTGCCGTGCGTGATGCACTCGCCGCCGCCAAGCGGTGCCGCGAGATTTTGGAGAAATCCGGTGGCGCCATGGGGCTACCTTCGGAGCTGGCGCGCGCTGCCGGGAATCTCGGCAGCAGCCAGCAGTCGCTCGCCGATCTGCTGACACGATCGCTGATCGAGGCACCGGGGCATCAGCGCCGCGATGGCGGCTTCGTGCGCGCGGGCTTCCGTGCCGATCTCGACGAGGCACAGGCGCTCCGCGATGACAGCCGCCGCGTCATGACCTCGCTCGAAGCGAAGTACGTCGAGCAGACCGGCATCAAGACGCTCAAGGTGCGCCACAACAACATTCTCGGCTTCTATATCGAGGTCGGCGCGCAAGGTGCGCGACCGATGCTGGCCGAGCCGCTGTCGCAAACCTTCACGCACCGCCAGACCATGGCCAATGCCGTCCGCTTCACGACGGTGGAGCTGGTCGAGGTCGAAGGGCGCATCGCTGGTGCCGCCGAACGCGCGCTCGCTATCGAGCAGGAAGTTTTCAACGATCTGGCGCGCGCCATTGCAGCCGAGGAGCAGTCTCTCGGCAGGCTCGCGGAGGCACTCGCCGAGATCGACGTCGCGGCCGGCCTCGCAGAGCTCGCCGAGCAGGAAAACCACGTCCGTCCCGAGCTGGACGAGAGCACGTCGCTCATCATTGAAGGCGGTCGCCATCCGGTCGTCGAGCAGGCTCTGCGTGCCGCGAAGGCCGGCCCGTTCGTAGAGAACGACTGCGTGCTCGGCAATGAAACATCCGCACCAAATGGGTTTGATGATGGCACGGCGAGCGGACGCATCTGGCTCGTCACGGGCCCCAATATGGCGGGCAAGTCGACCTTCCTTCGGCAGAATGCGCTGATCACGGTGCTCGCGCAGATGGGTGCGTTCGTTCCCGCGCGACGCGCGCGCATCGGCGTTGTCGACCGTCTCTTCTCGCGCGTCGGCGCGGCGGACGACCTCGCGCGCGGCCGCTCGACTTTCATGGTCGAGATGATCGAGACGGCGGCGATCCTCAATCAGGCGGGCGAGCGGAGCCTCGTCATTCTCGACGAGATCGGCCGCGGCACGGCCACGTTCGACGGCCTCTCCATTGCCTGGGCCACCGTCGAGTACCTGCACGATGTCTGCCGTTGCCGTGCACTCTTCGCCACGCACTATCACGAGTTGACCGCGCTCTCAGGCCGCCTCGCGGAAGTGGCGAACGCGACGATCGAGGTCAAGGAGTGGAACGACGAGATCGTCTTCCTGCACAAGGTGCGTGCGGGTGCGGCCGACCGCAGCTACGGTATCCAGGTCGCCAAGCTCGCGGGCCTTCCCGCTCCCGTCTTCGCGCGTGCGGGCGAAGTGCTGACGCTCCTCGAGAAGGCTGACCGGCGTTCGGATGGCGCCGCGCCGGCGCTGGACGACCTGCCTCTTTTTGCGGCCGCGCGACCGACCTCGCCGGCATCGAAGCCCGCGGGGGCCGATCCGCTTGCCGAGGCCGTGGCCGCACTCAATCCCGACGACATGAGCCCCAAGGAAGCGCTGGAGGTGCTTTACCGCCTCAGGCAGATGGCTGGCCGCTGAGCACGGCACGCGGAACAGGAGACCGGCTCAACGGCCGCACGCTTCCCGGCGCGCAAACGGTCAAATCATCCGAGCAAATAGACTGGCCGCCAGCGCGATCGCGACGGCGCTCGTGACCATGAGCATGCGATCGATGCGGCGGATGTATTCGTCGGCGCTGATGGCACGGGCGGTCTTGCGCATAGCCTCCTCCAGGGGCGATTAGGGCTCATCCGATACGCCTGAACATCGGGCTTCATTCTGTTGTGCCAACGCGCGGCCCTTTGCGCTGTTTCAGCGGGAACACAACTATCCACAGCAATTGAAAAAGGAAGAGAGCCGGCGGCCCATAATGGCCATAAGTCGCGCGGAACGGCCGGCAAGTGTTTCGAACGGCCTTCAGCCGAGGTTATTCCTTGTCTTCCGGCCCGGCCGCGCCGGTGCCTTCGCCACCGCTGCCGCCATAGCCTTTGCTGAGCCCCTCGCCGCCCTGTCCCTTGCGGCCGGGCAGCCAGCTCTTGTCGTTTTTTGCGGGCTTTGGAACTGGTTTCTCAGGGACATCCTGCTTCGGCCGACCGCCCTGGACGTAGGAATGATGCTCTTTTCCGCCTTGCCTGCGTTTCATGGCGCCTCTCCGTGCGAACTGGGATATTCGTTCCAACGAGCCGAACGGACGGTTGTTCCGACGCCGCCAGCCGCCGCATCGCGCTATTCCCGCGGCGGCCAAAATACGCTATGCCCGCCCACGAGTTGTATGATGCATGGCGCCCAGGCGATTCGGGCGCGCCCGGCCTGGCTGCAGGATGCGGCGGACCGCGAGAGCGGACAGCATGGACACACTGGTCAAGGACGCGCTGGCCTCCGAGCGGGAGGCCCACAGGCGGCCCGAGCCGCCCTATTTCGACCCGGCCGCGCTCCGCCGCGAGCTGACGGCGATCTTCCGCGCCCATGACGAGAGCGCGGAAGCGGCACGCGCGCCGATCGTCGAGCGGCTTCGCGAGCTGATGACCGATGCGCGTGAGGCCGCGCACGCCCAGCTTCTGCTCGACGGCAAGGGCCGTCGCTGCGCCGAGGGCCTGTCTACGTTCATGGACGAGCTCATCGCGCTCATCTTCGATTACACGCGCGCCCACGTCTACCGCAGCAACAACCCCGCCGACACCGAGCGGCTCACCATCGTCGCGACGGGCGGCTATGGCCGCGCCATGCTCGCACCCGGCTCCGACATCGACCTTCTCTTTCTGCTGCCCTACAAGCAGACGCCCTGGGGCGAGAGCGTCGTCGAGTACATTCTCTATATCCTCTGGGACCTGCGCCTGAAAGTCGGCCACGCAACCCGCACGGTCGACCAGTGTCTGCAGCTCAGCCGCGCCGACGTCACCATCTGCACCGCGCTCCTCGATGCACGCTACATTCTCGGCGACCGGCCACTGTTCGACGAACTCGTCAGCCGCTTCGGCCAGGAGGTGGTGAAGGGCGGCGAGCGCGCTTTCATCGAGGCCAAGCTCGCCGAGCGGGCGACCCGCCACCAGCGCGCGGGCGCCTCGCGCTACCGCGTCGAGCCAAACATCAAGGACGGTAAGGGCGGCCTGCGCGATCTGCACACGCTCTACTGGCTGGCAAAGTACATGGCCGGCGGTCCGGGCGTCGGCGACCCGATCGTCCAGCCGATCTTCACGGCCGAGGAGCAGGCGACGTTCCGGCGCTGCGAGGACTTCCTGTGGACGGTGCGCTGTCATCTCCACTTCCTCACGGGCCGGCCCGAGGAGCGGCTGACTTTCGAGTATCAGCCTCAGCTCGCCGCCATTCTCGGCTATGCGACCCGCCTCGGCCTCAAGGCCGTGGAGCGCTTCATGAAGCACTACTTCATGGTGGCGAAGGACGTCGGCGACTTGACGACGGTGCTCTGCTCGTGGCTCGAGGTGCAGCAACTCAAGCTGTCGCCGAGGCTCGACGCTCTCCTCGATCCCATGGGCTGGCGCATGCGCCGGCGCGTGCGGCGAACGACTGCCTTCCGCATCGACAACGGCCGCCTGAATGTCGCGGATCCGGACGTCTTCCGCCGCGATCCCGTAAACCTGATCCGCTACTTCGCGCAGGTCGAGGAAACGGGCTCCCTGCTCCATCCGCAGGCGATCCGCCTCATTCGCCAGTCGCTCCGCCTCATCGACGACAAGCTGCGCCACGACCCCGAAGCCAATCGCATCCTGCTCGGCCTCATGACGGCGCGCGGAACACCCGAAGTGACGCTCCGGCGCATGAACGAAGCAGGCGTCCTCGGCCGCATGATTCCCGAGTTCGGCCGTGTCGTCGCGATGATGCAGTTCAACCTCTACCATCACTACACGGTGGACGAGCATCTGATCCGCACGGTCGGCGTCGTCTCGGAGATAGAGCGCGGCGAGAGCGCGGACAAGCATCCCCTCTCACACGACATATTCAAGACCATCATCAACCGGCGCGTGCTCTATGTCGCAGCGTTCCTCCACGACATCGGCAAGGGCCGCAGCGAGGACCACTCGAAGCTCGGCGCGAAGATCGCGCGCAAGGTCTGCCCCCGCCTCGGCCTCAGCGAGGCCGAGACCGAGCTCGTCGCCTGGCTCATCGAGAACCACCTGCTCATGAGCAACATCGCGCAGAGCCGCGACATCGCCGACCCCAAGACGATCCGCGACTTCGCCGAGACCATGCAAAGCGTCGAGCGATTGCGCCTCTTGCTGCTGCTGACCGTCGCCGACATCCGCGCGGTGGGCCCGAGCACTTGGAACGGCTGGAAAGGCCAGCTCCTGCGCTCGCTCTACTATGCGACCGAACCGCTGCTCTCAGGCGCCTATCAGCCGGTCGCGCTCAGCGAGCGCGTGGACATCGCGATCGATGCATTCCGCAAGGAAGCCAAGAACGAGCCGCCGGATCGCGTCCAGGCCTTCATCGAACGCCAGTACGGCGACTACTGGGTCAAGACTTCGCTGCCGAAGCAGCTCGAGCACATGCAGCTCATGGCGTGCACGGAAGCGGCAGGCAAGAAGTTCGGCACGAACTTCACGACCAACGCCTTCA
>CAUJKI010000684.1 GCA_963205015.1 Pseudomonadota bacterium | reverse complement strand
CAGCGCCTGATGCGCCGTACTCCAGCAACGCACGTCGATCGATCGTCATTGGGTTCCTCCTTTGACCATGCAGTTTGCTCGGTTGGTGCGCCCTTCCGATTGCTCGGACCGCGCGATCTCGGCCTCGATCATGGACAGCGTCGCCCCGATATCCCATTCGAGTGCGCCTGCGGCCTTCCAGAGCGGGCAGAGCGTGCGATCGAGGACGAACGACGTGGGCAGCATCTCCACCTCCCAGGCCCGCATCACCTGCTTGTCGAAATCGACGAGAACCGGAAAGCGAAGGCTGATCTTGTTGCGCTCGAGAAAGCGGCGGACCCTATCAGCGGGCTCGCCGACGTCGACGGCGAGGATGCGGAGTGGGCGCGCGACAAGGCTCTCGGCGAGGCGTTCAAGGGATTTGAGCTCGTCGCGGCACGGCTCGCACCACGTGGCGAAGAAATGCACGATGACGAGCTTGCCTGCCTCGGCACCGAGGTGCGCAGTCGTGCCGTCAAGCGCGGGCAGCGTGAGGTTGGGCACGGTTGCCGGACGCCAGACTTCGAGCGCATCCGACAGCACAACCCCCGCACTTCCGAGCACGACAATAAAGCCGAGCAGAAGCACACCAAGATGCCGACGGACGTAGCGCAGCAACGAGATCAAGTGACTTCCCTTCCAAGCTTCCAAGCTGCTCGTATGCGGCCTCCAGATGCGCGACCGCACCTCCGGCCGGCATCGCGCAGGCGGACGTTGGCGGCGGCTCATGCCGCATCACGCGCAGAGATCAGCGATTGATGTGAGCGTCGACAGCACTCCGGGGCCTCATGCACCCCTCAGCCGCGATCGAACCGCGATCGTATCGCGGCAGGCGGAACCCGCCATCATCACGGGGCCTGAGCGCGGACCGCGCATCGGACCTGCCGAACGTCACCCGGGCACTATAGCGGCTCGTGTCATCGCGTCCACAGGTCAAATTCGCTTCGCGACGTGCGCGCTCACTCCCAGATGCTCAACAGGTCAGCGGTGACCTCCTCGCGCGGGGGAGGTGCCTTGGCGGGCGTGCCGAGCATGAGGAAGGCGGCCAGCTCCTCCTCATTGGCAAGCCCGAGCGCGAGCCGGACGCGGCGCGACGTCGCGGAATGTCCGCTGCGCAGGCAGCCGGCATAGCCGAGCGCAGTCGCCGCCAGCAGCGCGTTCTCGAGTGCCGCGCCGGCCGCGAGCATCTGATCGCTGACCGAAACCCGCGGATGGTCGCGGACTATGCGCAGCACGACCGCGAGCAGCATGGCGCCGCGATAGGCCTTCTCGCCGGCACGCTCGATCTCGTCTGCCGGCGCGCCCGGATCGCGCTCGGCCTTGGCCTCTCGGAAGGCGGCCGCAAGATTACCGCGACGCTCGGGCGGGATCAGAATGAAACGATAGGGCTTCAGATTCTTGTGGTCCGGCGCGGCGGCGGCCGCACGCAGGATCAGGGCGAGTTCATCGGGCGTCGGCGTCGGCGCCACGAGAAAGCGCGGCGAGACGGATCGGCGCGCGAGAATGATATCCAGTGCACGAACACGTTCCGTCATCGCGTCATTCCTCCCCGCGCTTCAAAGCGCAGCGCTTAGATGCTGCCACTCTAGCGCAGGGATCGCCGCTCGGCAGCTGGGGCATCGAAGCGCTCCCACTCCGGGCGTGGGCCGAAGCGCGCCGCCAGGAAATCGATGAACACGCGCGTCTTGGCCGCAAGATAGCGGTTCGGCGTGTAGAGTGCGTAGATGCCGAGATCGGCGCGCCCATGGTCGGCGAGAACGAGCTTCAGGCTTCCCGCGGCGATATCGCAGCCGATGAGGAAGGTCGGCAGCTCAGTGATGCCCTGCCCGGCCAGCGCAGCGCTTCGCAGGATGTGGCCGTTGTTCGAGTTGAGCACCATCTTCAGCGGCACCGATCCCGGCGTACCATCCGCTTTCGTGTACGACCAGCGCTGCAGCGCCACGGTGGCTCCGTAGCCGAGCCAGCGATGGCTCGCGAGGTCATCCGGTACCGCCGGGGTGCCGTGGGCTGCGAGATAGGCCGGCGACGCCACGACGACACGCCGCGCCGGCGCGATCTTGCGCGCGATCAGGCTCGAATCCGTCAACACCGCAATGCGGATCGTGACGTCGACACCCTCCTCGACCGGATCGATGAAACGGTCGTTGAGCGTCAGCTCGACATTGAGATCGGGGTAGGCCGCCATGAACGCCGCGATGGCATCGCCGAGATAGAGCATCCCGAAAGACATCGGCGCGTTGACCCTGAGCAGGCCCTTGGGCTCGTCATGGAGTCGGGAGACCTGAAGCTCCGTCTCCTCGATCCGTGAGAGGATATCGAGGCAGCGCTCATAGTAGGAAAGCCCGGCCTCCGTGGGACTGACCCGCCGGGTCGTGCGGTCGAGAAGCCGGGCGCCGAGAAGCTGCTCCAGCTCCATGACGGCCTTGCTGACCGCGGAGCGGGTGAGACCGAGCGCCCGGCCGGCCTCGGCATAGCTGCCATGGGCGACCACCTTGGCAAAGGCGTTCATGGCTTCGAGCTTGTCCATTCCATTGTATCCAAATTGGATGCAGTTCGGACGAAACATAGCGGATTGATGCTCCGCAAGCTAACCCATACCTATGCGTCATGGACCGGGCGCCGACGACGTCCGGCAGGACGCAGGAGGTCAACATGACACTCGCACTCCGCAAATCCGAAGAAAGGGGCAAGGCCAATTTCGGCTGGCTCGACAGCAAGCACAGCTTCTCCTTCGGCCACTATTATGATCCCGCGTACATGGGCTTCGGGCCCCTGCGCGTCATCAACGAGGACCGTGTCGCCCCCGGCGGCGGCTTTCCCACGCACCCGCACAGCAACATGGAGATCATCTCCTACGTGCTGGAAGGCGCGCTCGAGCATAAGGACAGCATCGGCACCGGCTCAGTGATCCGTCCCGACGACGTACAGCGCATGACGGCCGGCTCCGGCGTCCGCCACAGCGAGTTCAATGCCTCGAAGACGGACCCGGTACATTTTCTCCAGATCTGGGTGATCCCTGAGCAGGAGGGCCTGAAGCCGAGCTACGAGCAGAAGTCGTTCAGCGGCGAGGAAAAGCGCGGACGCTTGCGGCTGATCGGTTCGCGCAACGGCCGCGAAGGCTCGGTCACCATCCATCAGGATGTCGACCTCTACGCAACTGTGCTGAAGGCCGGCGATGTGGTCACGCACGTGATCGCGGACGGGCGCGGCGCGTGGGTACAGGTCGCGCGCGGCACCGCGACGCTCAACGGCACGCCGCTGAAGGCCGGCGACGGCGTTGCCGTCCGCCAGAGCGGCGCGCTCACCCTCGAAGGGACCGACGAAGGCGAGGTGCTGCTGTTCGACATGGGGCCCTGACAAACCCACGCACGGAACCGAGCCTGCCCGCACCCGTTCGAGAGATGCGGGCAGGCCGGTCGAGACATCCGCTCTCGTTCACTCAATGGAGAAAATCATCATGAGCAAGGTTCTGGTCCTCTACTATTCGAGCTATGGCCATATCGAGAAGATGGCTCAGGCCGTCGCCGAAGGAGCCCGCGAGGCCGGTGCACAGGTCGACATCAAGCGCGTGCCCGAGCTGGTGCCGGAGGACGTCGCCAGGAAGTCGGGCTTCAAGCTCGACCAGACAGCACCGATCGCAACCGTCGACGACCTTCCCAACTACGATGCCATCGTCTTTGGCGTGCCGACCCGGTACGGCAATATGCCCGCGCAGATGAAGAACTTCTTCGATCAAACGGGCGCTCTGTGGATGAAGGGCGCACTGATCGGAAAAGTCGGAAGCGTTTTCAGCTCGAGCGCCACCCAGCACGGCGGCCAGGAGAGCACGATCCTTTCGACGCATATCGTGCTCCTCCATCACGGCATGGTCATTGCCGGGCTTCCGTACTCGTTTCAAGGGCAGATGGGCGTGAAGGAAGTGACAGGCGGCTCGCCCTACGGCGCCACCACCATTGCCGACGGCGACGGCTCCCGCCAGCCTTCGGAGAACGAGCTTGCCGGCGCCCGCTTCCAGGGCCGTCATGTCGCAAGCCTCGCAGCCAAGCTGACGGCCGCTTGAGACACGCATAACCCGGGCGAGCTTCGCGGCCCGCCCGGGAGCCTCCATAAAGAACCATTGCAGCCGCACCAATTCAGCGTTGAATGAAGCCAAACACTCAGCCTGGGAGAAGCAGGATGGCCGACATCAAAATCGAGCGAGAGCTGACACCGACCAAGGGCCGCTATGTCGGTCGCATCGACGGCATCGAAGGTGAAGGCGAGCTGACATTCTCGCGTGCGAGCCCGACGCTGGTGATCGCGGACCACACACTGGCACCGGATTCCATGCGCGGCATGGGCGTCGCAAAAGCGATGGTGGATCGCCTCATCGCCGATGCGCGCAGCGAAGGCTTCAAGATCTTCGCGCTCTGCCCCTATGTGAAGGCGCAGTTCGATCGCCACCCCGAGTGGGCCGATCTCAAGTCGAACTGAGGCGCGGCTACTTCTTGGTGGTGGATTCGGCCTTAGCCTTGGCGTCGGTGCTCTCGGTGCTCTCCGGCGCGATGTACTTGCTCCAGGTCTGCGAGCGCCGCTCCGCGGAGCGCGGCTGCTCCGGCTGCGGCCTCTGGAGATCGCGCGCGTTGGCGACCATGCCGGCCAGATTGCGCTGCGTTGCGCAACCGAACTGGGGATAGTGAAGTCGCTCGGGGTCCCGCCCGATATCCTGCTGCCAGTGACCGCATTCCGGCGCGATCGCATGAGGACGCCCGTAGCTCAATCGTATCACGGAACGGGATCGTTGTGCGTCGCTGTGGCGCGTGCGTGTGACCTGCGATGGCGCAATGCCGGTATCGCGCAGGATCCGGCCGAGATCGGCAAGCGCGTGCGAGACTTCAGCATCGGCGCCCGCATGGCGCGAAATCGAAACAGAGAGCCTCCCGACGCCCTCCGCCTTGTAGCGCACGACGAAGCGCTGCATATCGGCGAGCTGATTGTGGCTGAGACCGCGGGCGCGCGGCGGCACGTCGACGTGCAGCACCTCATTCTGGTCCACGAACCCGATCGGATGACGCTCATCCACCTCGTTGAGGGAGACGGCCACGTAGTCCGGCAAGGGCGGCAGCCGCTCCTCGCAGGCGCCGAGCGCGATGCTCACGACAGCGGCCACCGTCGCGGCGGCAACAGCCATGGTGCGGAACCTCGGTTGGGCAGAGAACATTGGGGTCAGCCTTTCGTGCCCGCGTCGGGATAGGCGATGATGAAACCGAACTCGCCATCCGGGGGCGGACCACTGATCGGGCCATAGAGGCGGTTCAAGTGGCCGTAGAAGATGCTCTTCAGGTCGCTTGCCGGCGCGAACCCCTTGTCGGGCCTGGCGGCCTGAGTTTTCGTCATGTGCGTCGCCAGGTACGGCGTGACGAGGATGACGAGCTCGGTCTCGCGACGGCGATAGTCATTCGAGCGAAAGAGCTGGCCGAGCACCGGCACGTTCTTGAGCCCCGGCACGCCCTCGACGCTCTGACGCGTGTCGTCGGAGAGCATACCGGCCATCGCGAGCGTGCCACCGCTCGGCATCTCGAGCGTTGTGGAGGCCTTCCGCATCTTGAGAGCGGGAATGGAGAGGTTGTTGACGGTGACAGCACCCTCCGTCGAAAGCTCGCTGACCTCGGCGCTGATCGAGAGGCTGATCCGCCCGTCGCTCAGCACAAGAGGCTTGAACTTCGTGCTGACGCCAAAGGACTTGAACTCGACCTTGATCTGGCCCAACTCGCCCGCGATCGGGATCGGGAACTCGCCCCCGGCCAGGAATTCAGCCGTTTCACCCGACAAGGCCGTCAGATTCGGCTCGGCCAGCGTGCGCATCATCCCGGTCCGCTCGAGCGCCTCGATGATGGCTGCGACCCCCTGATTTCCTGTCTGCCAGCCAATGGCGCCGAGCGACCCCGCAGCACCCGGAATACCTGACGCTACTGCCGGCGCGACGACTCCCGTCACCGGAAAGGCATTGGTGATGATCTTCTGGAATGTGAAGTTGCCCGAGTTCAGCACAGCGTTGGGCACATCGACACCCAGACGACGCAGCGCGTCGCGCTGCATCTCGGCGACGGTGACCTTGAGCAGCACCTGCTCCTTTGCGGGCTCGACCACGGTCAGCATGTTGATCACGCTGTCCTTCTTCTTCATCGCTCGCGCCGCGATCTCGGCCGCGCGGTTAGCATCGACCGGCGTCATGACGCTGCCAGTGAGAACGACCTGATCGGCCATGGGCTCGACAGCGATCTTCGATCCCGGGAGCAGACGGTGGAGCGCTTCGCCGAGGGCCGTGAGGTCTCGCGCGACAACCACCTCGAGCAGGAGCACTTTCTGCCCGTTGGGGCCCATGAAAAAGGCGTTGGCCTCCCCCTGGTCCTTGGCCAGCAGGTAGACCTGACGCTGCGATTTGACGACGGCGTTGACGACCTCGGGATTCGAAATGAGGACGTTCTCGATATCGACCGGTAGCTCGAGCAGCATCGACTTGTCGGCGCCGATGGTGATCCGGCGCATCGCCGGCAACGGCACATTCGGCGGAATCCTGAGATAGGAGCGGTGCCCCGGCTCGCTGCCGAGCGCCGGCGTATCCAGCCCCTGTGCCGTGGCGCCACTTCCGCCAAAGCCGATGATCGCCGCTCCGAGAAGGAGTGCGGCAAGCCAGCTCACGCCGAGCCACGATCTCGATGTACTTCCGAACACAGTCACATGCCCCCGCTGAAACGGAGGACCCACGCGACGCAAAACATCTGGCCCCCTGCCGGGCAGGTACATCACGCGTCGACCGTGTCCGCGTCCCTTGCCCCGTGCTCCACCACGCTTCGAGCGACGAGCGAGACAGTACGAACGCCGTCAGACGTTGCGACCTCGTTTGCTGCCCTGCACAGCGAGTCCACTGCCATGGACGCGCCTCACGCAAGGCACCCATCACAAGGTCCCTACCCACCCCACGGGGCTAGTCATCACGATAACGCGAGGCGGAACCAGACTCGTGTGTGCGTGCTGTGTGACCTGTCCTGGCTGCAATCCACAGATTGTCCAAAGCGCTCGCCCTTTGGGGTGCGGCCCCAGGGGCTACCTCCGAGCCGATCACAGAGCGCGATTCCTAGCCACGGGACAGCGTTCTAGGCCATCATGCTTGCAGGCTGTCGCAGGACTGCGCAATGCCGCGCCAGCGCACGTTGCAGCAATTGTGCATAAGCGCGCTGTAGCCAGAACAATGCCGCGGTTCTGCGGTGGCCGGCCCATCAGGGAACCGACAAACCGCAGGTGCGTGGCTCATCCGGCGACGCGGAGATTCGAGATCTCGCGGCCGATGGCCTGGAAGGTGTGATAGAGCGCGGTGCCGTCCTTGGCCGCGAAGGCCTTGCTGCCATCCGACGCGCAGTCCGACAGAAGCGCACGCGTGGCCGCGTCATTCTCCAGGCGGAAGGCGATCGTGTAAACGATGATTCCCTTCTGCTTGGCATTCGTGCAGGCGGCGCGCGTCTTGGCGTTCATCTGGTTCGTGAATGCGGTCGCGGTATTGGTCGTGCCGAGCCGGCCCTTGGCGCCGAAGCCGAACGCGCCGTAGAAGGTCCAGTTGTGATTGTTGGAATAGCGCGAGTAGGTGTTCTGGCCGTCCGTCATGAGGACGATGACCTTCTGATTCTTCGGCTCGTCCCACAAGCGCCCACCCGTGAAAGGTGCCTCCGGCGAGAGCACGCGCCAGCCCCACATCAGCCCTTCGCCGATGTTGGTCGAGCCGTTCGCGACCATGGCATCGATTGCCGCGATCACGTCATCCTTGTAGGTCGTCAGCTCGATCAGCGGCGCGGTCGTGCAGCCGCTGTTTGGCCCAATGCCTGATGGCGTCGCCGCACCCTCGTACTTGCACATCCGCGCTTGCGCCTCGGCCGGCGGCAGCGGCTTCGGGCCGTACTGGTTACATTTCGTCTTCGACTTGTTGTACTCGAGACAGATCTGCTCAGGCGTCGGACAACTACCGCCGAAATCATCGAGGTAGTTGTTGGGATAGGTAACGTTGTCAGGGGCATTGCCCTTGTCCGGCTCGTCGGGCGCGAACATGGGCACGAAGAGCGTTGCCGGCGTGCTGGAGTTGGGCACCGCATCGTTCACATCGAAGGGGGCCGGCCGTGCCTCGACGCAGCCGCGCCATGATGTCCCGAGCTGCTCGAAGAGCTGGAAGCGCGTGCGCGCCTCCGCGAAGTTCTCGGTGTGGATGGGGGAAAGGCCTTCCGAATCGATCCAGCCCTCGTCGCGCCGGTGGGCGCCGACATTGACCGAGCCAGCAAACGGCACCACGCCGATGCTGACTTTGCCGTTGCCGGCCGCACCCGAGAACACGACGTCCACGAGATTGCGCGCTGCGTCCTTGAGGTCGCTGATCGGGACGCCGGCCATGGAGCCCGAGTTGTCGAGCACCAGCGCAACCTCGACCGTGCCGTCGCCGCGCACGACTTTTGTCCCCGCGCCGAGCCCCGTATCCTTGACGCCGAACGCCGCCATGAATGTCGTGGGATGGCGACCGCCCGAGGTGATGGTCACCTCGCCGGCCACGGGATCCATTTTCATATCCTTGATGGTGAGCTTGGATCCCTTTGGCACGTTGGCTCTGAAGAAGGCCTCTGCCGCAGCCGGGCCCGATTCCTCCTGGTCCGCCCGGCCAAGCCGGTGCGCTGCCGCGAGAGCCGCCGCATCTATTGCCCGCTGCATGCGCGTGTGCTCGATCTCGACCCGGCCATAGTCGATCGCAATTGCCACGGCGAGCGCGACAACCGAGAAACCGATCGCGAAGATGATGATGGTGACGCCGCTCTGGTCCCCGGCGAAACGCTGCATGAAGGCCCGCAAGCCCTTCCGCGGCACTGGGTGGCGCCCTGCCCCGCTAACGTCCCTCATCGTCTGCCTCCTCGCCCCGCACGAGGGGGACCATAGGCGGCAGACGGCTGCGGGCACGTAAAGCCGAAGCAAACAAGTTTATGCAGTTTCACTTAGCTTGCGAGAGGGTAAATTTCGGCCCCCGACAACAACGCCACATCAAGCAAAATGGCATCAGCCGAGTGCCGTCGCCACCACCCACCACCCGGAATTGGCCAGCCGGATTCGCTCTGCGGCCGTCTCGGCATCGGCCCCCGTCCTGAGGATGGCAAAGCAGGTCGGGCCGCTGCCGGACATGCGGACCACCAGTACCCCGGGCTCGGCCCTGAGCGCGCCCAGCACGTCCTCGATTACAGGGCAGAGCCTCATCGCCGCCGGTTCGAGGTCATTGCCGCGTGCACGGACATACTCGGCAGCCGCAGCAATATCGTAGAACGGACCCGGCAGGTCGGGCGGTGCCGTGCGCGCAGGTGCCGGCGGGGCCTCCAAGGCCTGGAAAACAGGGGCCGTCGAGAGCGGCACACCGGGATTGACCAGAACCACCGGCAGGCGGGGCAACGCCACTGGCACCGTCTCTCGTCCGATTCCCCACATGAACTGCGCCGTGCTCGCAAGGCAGACCGGAACGTCGGCCCCGAGCGAGGCCGCAAGGGCCGGCCAGTCGACCGCTGAGGCCTCAGCGGCATTGGCCCGGCGGACGGCGCGCAATACGGCTGCGGCGTCGGCCGATCCGCCACCGATACCGGCGGCGACGGGCAGGTTTTTCTCGATGTCGACAGCACCGAGAGCAAGGGCGGGCGCGCTCTCGGAAAGGTGCTTCAAAGCGCGGGCCGCAATGTTCTCGCCCTCGATGGCGCGGGCAAAGGGCCCCCAGATGCGCACCGTGAGAGGGCCATCGACGCGCAAGGTGACCTCGTCGCCGATGTCGGCAAAAGCGACAAGGCTTTCAAGCTCATGATAGCCGTCAGGCCGGCGCCCAAGCACGCGGAGCGTCAGGTTGACCTTGGCGCGGGCGGTCTCGGCCAAGCTCCCGGCCCGGCTCTCAGACGGTGCATTCTCGGACCGGGTCGCAGGCATCTACCGGAGCTGGGGGGACGGCGAGACTTGGTTCTCGGTGCGCTTTTTGCGCGGAGCCTCGCCGCGTGCCGTCTGGTTGGGCCGCTTCGTGGCGCGCGCCTGCCCGCGCACAGGCAGCCCATCGGCAAGCTTCGACTTGATCTTGTCGGAATCCTCGGGCTCGGGATTGAGAGTCAGCGCCTGGCCCCACTGGAAACGCGCCTCCTTCCGCCGCCCGACACGCCAGTAGGCATCGCCGAGGTGGTCGTTGAGGATCGGATCCTGCGGCATCAGCTCGACGGCCCGCTCGAGATAGCGGACGGATTCCCTATAGTTTCCGAGCCGATAGTGTGCCCAGCCGAGGCTGTCGACGATGTGCCCATCGTCCGGGCGCAGGCGCACGGCCTTGCGGATGTGCTCCATGCCCTGCTTCAGGTTCTTGTTCTGGTCGACCCAGGAATAGCCGAGGTAGTTGAGCACGGAGGGCTGATCCGGCGACAGCTTCAGCGCCCTCTGCAGATCGGACTCGGCCTTGGCCCAGTTCTTGGCACGCTCGTAGGCCGTCCCGCGCGCGAAAAAGAGCGTCCAATGCTGCTTCTGCGGGGGGCCGATCCGATCGATGACGCGGTCGTAGTAGCCAATGGCCTCCTCGTAGTGCTTACGTGAGCGCATGATATTGCCGAGCGCATCGAGTGCGCGGACATCCGACGCGTCCTCATCGGCCATGCGCTCGAGCAGCGCCTTCGACTCCTCGAGACGATCGAGCTGGTTGAGCAGCAGCGCCTTCCTTACCCTGACGGAGCTCTGGATAGGCGTGCCCTCGGGTATGCGCTCGTAAGTCCGGATCGCGCTTTCATATCGCTTCGTGGTCTCGTAGACCGATGCCAGCGCGGCGAGCGCGAACGGCGACGACGGCTCGAGGTGGAGCGCAAGTTGCAGATAGACGGTTCCGAAGCCGATACCGCCCTCGCTCGAGAGCGCCTCTCCGAGACCAAAAAAGACCTCGGACATGCCTTCGCTCGGGCTCGTGACCAGCAAAGGCACCTTATCGCTGCGCTCTAGGCTATCGCTGAGCGCGGTAATGTAAGGATGAACGTTCCCGGCCGTGCGCCGCGTATGCTCGGTGATGATCGAGCGGGCGAGCTTGCGGTCGCCCCGCGCAGCCGCGTGCCGGGCGTAAGCCAGCGTTAGCCGGACGAGCCGCTGCTCGCTGCGAAATGCGCGCTCATAGAACCGGCCGGCTTCCTGATGGCGCCCGGCGAGATCGCTGATGAGCGCCTTGTGATAGCGGAAGTAGTACTGGGCCCAGTCGGCCTGCTTGAGGCCATCGAGCTGGTTGAGCGCACCGTCGACGTCGCCCTGCGCATACCGCGCCCAGGCGCCTGCGAGCGTACTCGTCACCTCGCCCACCAGACTGACCGCGGCGCGCTTGAACTTGTCGCCGGCGTCCGCGAAATCGGCGCGCTTCGCCGCGTCCACGCCAAGGACGAGCCCTGCGACGCGATGCGTCGGATGGATCGCGAGCAGCCGCTGCGCCAGATCCACGGATTCCGCGATCTGCCCCTCGGTGAGGTCCATGACGAGCGACTGCTCGAGAAGAATCTCGTTCGAGGGATCCCGCGAAAGAGCCCGCTTGAAGAAGTGCGCCGCCGCTTCCGTGTCGTGCTGGCCGCGCGCCACGCGGCCGGCGAGGTAGCCGCCGAAGGACGGGCGGACCTCCGTCTCGCGCTCGTCACCGCGGGCGTGGACACTTGAAAAGAGCGGGCATGCCACCAGGGCGGCAATGAGCGCGGTTCGCGCAAAAAGCATCTCGTCTCTCCACAGGCAGCGCAATTCGCATTGCACAGGCCTGAAACAGCCCAGTTTCGGCTCGGGTCCCGCTCGGGCAGCTAGCCTAACAACTGCGGCACCATCTTGGCCACTCAATCACCGCTGAAATCAACTCAATTCTAGGCGAGCAGCAGCGAGCGGCGCACGCGCCGCGCCTCCCAGTCCCCAGAGTCGCCGCCTCGGCACTCGAGAAGGCGACCATTCACTGCCCGCCGCCCGGCCGGTGCGTCTCCAAATGGCGACGCAGCGACGCCTCGGCGGTCGCATAGGGCTCCTGCAGCTCGACGCTCCAGTATTTGAGCTCGGCGAGCGGGATGGGCTCCCCCGTGACGGCGCAGAGGACATAGTCCCCGGGCGAGACGACCTGGAACTCACCGTCCAGATATTTCACCTTGGCCTCGCCCCGGAAACCAAACAAACGTTCAAAACGATTCATCTCTGCGATCGCGGCCTCTTTGTCTCGCCGCGCCGGGGCTCACCCGCTCTTCGGCGGCAGTAAGTTACATGGGGAGCCCCGCGGGCGCCAGCCCAACCTGTTCTGGCGGCACTCAATTTGTCCCTGAAGGTCCGGCGGCCCACGGCACGCGCTAAGGAGGGAATTATGACAAATACGACCGGACACAAGAGAACCGATCGCGCTTCCAGGCTTATCAAAGCGCCTCAGCAGACGATCTATCGCGCACTCGTCGATCCTGACGCCATAGTCTCCTGGCTTCCTCCAACGGGCATGAAAGGCTTGATCCATGTGTTTGAGCCGTGGGCCGGCGGCACCTACCACATGACCCTTGTCTACAAGGACGAAACGCACACCGCACCCGGCAAGACCTCGGCAAATGCCGATGTCGTCAGAGGCCGGTTCCTCGAACTCAGAAAAGACGAGCGGATCGTGCAGGAATTTACATTCGATGCCGACGATCCTGCATTTGCCGACACGATGATCATGACGTGGCAGCTGACTGCTGCGACGGGCGGCACCGAGGTGGCGATCATCTGCGAGAACGTACCAGAGGGCATACGGAAGGAGGATCACGACAGCGGCATGAGATCGACGCTCGAAAACCTCGCGGCCTTCACTGAGCAGCCGGCAGCCGGCGGTCCGCCTTGACACCCCGCGGGGCAACCTGCCACAAGCCCCCTCCGCAAGACATCCGTCTTACCTGCGTGGTTGGCAGCGAGTGAGAGGAACCCGGCCCATGACTGAGATCACCCTGACATTCCCTGACGGCGCCAAGCGCAAGTTCCCTGCGGGGACGACCGGCCTCGACGTCGCGAAATCGATTGCCCCTTCGCTCGCCAAGCGCACCGTCGCCATGATCCTCAACGGCGCGCTTGCCGACGCCTATGACCCGATCAGCACCGATGCGGAGATCAGCTTCGTCTCGCGGACCGACCCGCAGGCCCTCGAGCTGATCCGCCACGATTGCGCGCACGTGCTCGCGGAGGCGGTGCAGGATCTCTGGCCTGGCACGCAGGTCACCATCGGCCCGGTCATCGAGAACGGCTTCTTCTACGATTTCGCCAAGGATGAGCCCTTCAAGCCCGAAGACCTCCCCGTCATCGAGAAGCGGATGCACGAGATCATCGCGCGCAACGCCGCCTTCAAGAAGGAAGTGTGGAGCCGCGACAAGGCGAAGGACTATTTCCGCGCCAAGGGCGAGCTCTTCAAGGTCGAGCTGGTCGACGCTATTCCCCAAGGCGAGGACGTCAAGATCTACAGTCAGGGCGAATGGCTCGATCTCTGCCGCGGCCCGCACATGACCTCCACCGGCCAGATCGGCAAGGCCTTCAAGCTCACGCGCTTCTCGGGCAGCTACTGGCGCGGTGATTCCCAGGGGCCGCAGCTCCAGCGCATCTACGGCGTCGCCTTCGCCGACGAAAAGGAGCTTGCCGCCTACCTCAAGCAGCAGGAGGAAGCGGAGAAGCGCGACCACCGCAAGCTCGGCCGGGAAATGGACCTCTTCCACTTCCAGGACGATGCGCCCGGCACCGTCTTCTGGCACCCGAAGGGCTGGACACTCTTCCAGAACCTCGTTGCCTACATGCGCCGCCGCCAGCAGGCCGAAGGCTATGTCGAGGTGAACTCGCCACAGCTTCTCGAGCGCTCACTTTGGGAGACGTCCGGTCACTGGGAGACCTATCATGCAAACATGTTCGTCACCGAGACTGAGGACGATCGCGTCTTCGCGTTGAAGCCCATGAACTGCCCGGGACACGTGCAGATCTTCAAGCACGGCCTCAAGAGCTACCGCGAATTGCCGATCAAGATCGCGGAGTTCGGCTGCGTGCACCGCTATGAACCGTCCGGCGCGCTGCATGGCCTCATGCGCGTGCGCGCCTTCACACAGGATGACGCGCACATCTTCTGCTCGGAGGATCAGATCGCGGCCGAGAGCCACAAGGTCAACGACCTCATGCTCTCGATCTACAATGACTTCGGCTTCGAGGACGTGCACATCAAGCTCGCGACGCGGCCCGAGAAGCGCGTCGGCGCCGACGAGCTCTGGGACAAGGCCGAGACAGCCATGAAGGGCGTGCTCGACGAGATCACGCGGGGCTCGAACGGCCGCATCAAGACCTCCATCGCGGAGGGTGAAGGCGCGTTCTACGGGCCGAAGTTCGAGTATCACCTGCGCGATGCCATCGGGCGCACCTGGCAGTGCGGTACGAACCAGGTGGACTTCAACCTGCCCGCGCGCTTCGGTGCTTTCTACATCGACGCGCACAGCGAGAAACGCACGCCCGTCATGCTGCACCGGGCCATGTTCGGCTCACTCGAGCGCTTCATCGGCATCCTCATCGAGTCGACGGCCGGACACTTCCCGCTGTGGCTGGCGCCCGTGCAAGCCGTGATCGCGACGATCGTCTCGGATGCGGACGAGTATGCGCTGAAGGTCGCGGCGGAGCTCCGGCGTGCCGGCCTGCGCGTCGAGACCGACCTTCGCAACGAGAAGATCAACTACAAGGTGCGCGAGCACTCGCTCACCAAGACCCCGGCCATTCTCGTCGTCGGCAAACGCGAGGCTGAGGAAGGCAAGGTCGCCATGCGCAGGCTCGGCAGCAACGAAAGCCGGACGCTGACACTTGCCGAGGTCAAGGCTCTCCTCGTCGACGAGGGCGAGCCCCCCGATATCAAAAAGGCGCGGACGAGCGGCTAGAGCCTCACGGGTTGCCGGGGGGCGACGCCGCAGGAGCCTGCGGCGCTGCTCCGGACGGAGGAGGCGCCCCGAACTCCGCCGGCCGCGCGGCCTCGAGCGCGACGAGCCCAACCTTGAGATAGCCCGCGGCACGAAGCTGATCGAGCACGGCGATCAGCTCGCCATAAGGCACGGACTTGTCCGCCCTCAGGAAGAGGCGCGTGTCGCGATTGCCTTCGGTCACACGCGCGACCGTCGTAAGGAACATCGGCTTGCCGACCGTATCCTCGCCAACCGCGATCTCCAGATTGGCTTTGATCGTAACGTAGATGGGCTTCTCCGGCCGCGGCTGGGGCTTGGCGGACGCGGCGGGGAGCTGCACGGCGATGTCGACCGTCGAGAGGGGAGCGGCCACCATGAATACGATGAGCAGAACGAGGATCACGTCGATGAACGGCGTGACGTTGATCTCGTGCACCTCGACGTCTTCTTCATCGTCAGCGCGCTCGCGGATGCCGCCAGCCATGGCACCTATCCTCGCCTGACGAGCGCTGCTGCCGGCGGCCGGCTGGCCGCGCGGCGGTCGATGTCGCGCGAGACAAGCCGCTCGACCTCATCGCTCGTCTCGCGGACGAGCGCGCGGTATGTGGCAATCGAACGGCTCAGCTGATTGTAGAGAATCACGGCAGGGATCGCCGCGACAAGCCCGATCCCCGTCGCGAGCAGGGCCTCGGCGATGCCAGGGGCGACCACGGCAAGGCTCGTCGTCTGGGACTTCGAGATGCCGATGAAGCTGTTCATAATACCCCAGACTGTGCCGAAGAGACCGATGAAGGGGGCCGTCGCGCCGACCGTCGCGAGCAGGCTCATGCCGCGCCGCATGCGCCGCGTGAGCGCTGCATCGAGCCCGGAGAGCCGCGAGGCGACACGCTCCTTGAGCCCCGCCCCAGCCAGCACGTCTTCCGAGAGATGCAGCTCGGTATGCGCAAGAGCGACCATGCCACGCGCCACGGGTGTGCGGCGGGTCAGATGCATGGCAGCAGCGTCGAGTGACGGTTCGGACGCAAGCGCCCGGATGCCGCGGCGCAGGCTGACGCGCGCGACCATCAGCTCCATGAGCTTGGCGAGCCACACCGTCCATACGGCGAGCGAAGCCGTCGCGAGGCCGATCATCACCGACTGCACGACTATGTCGGCGGCCATGAACATGCCCCACGGCGAGAGGTCGTGCGGCAGGTGCGCCCGCTCGATCGCGGTCGACGCCGGCGCCGATGCCGGAGGCTGGAGACTTGGCAATGCAATGGGGGGCGGCTCGGGCGCTGCGGGCGCGGGCGGCGTCGGCGAAGCCTGTCCGGTCGACGGCAGCTCGATCGCGGGGCCGGGCGACGTCTGCGGCTGCGTGACCTGGGCCGAGATCGGGCCCGGCGCAAGGACCAGCGCCAGCGCCAGTGCCGCTGAAAGCGGACGCCGCGACCGACCGGCTGCCGTGCGACCATCTGTTGGGGCCCGGTGGGCACTGGTAACGGTAGTTCTCACTGAGCTTCCCCCTCGTGGGCCTCGCGGAAGGTGCATCGTCCCGCAATGCGGGGCGCGTGCTCCTGGCTAGCGCGCCGACAAGGGCGCACCCGCCGGAGCGTTGCTACATTTCATTACTTCTGCAGTCTAGTTTTAGTTTGCCGCAGGACCGCACAAACCGGGGGCCGGCACATGCATGGCGGCTCTGCGCGATTATACTTGACTCAAATGGTATAGATTTGTTCTCTCATCCGGCGCTTGCCGGGTGCCGGCGGCGCGCGGACCCGATGCCGGATGGGGCGGCAATGCACCTGGGTCCGCACCAGGGATCTCCACCGGGGGGTGGCGGCTCCTGCAAGATAGCCGGTCTCGCCGCCGCGATGGCCCTGCGCCTCATCTCCGGAGGGTTCCTTGCCTCCCTGTCGGAGACTTGCCGCGGTGCCTCGCAGCATCGGCTGGCTGCCCCCGCGGGTGCCCGGACATGACATGATCCCCCGATCATGTACCGGGCATCCGCGGGCGAGACCCTCAATGCGTGCAACTTGCGACGGCGCCGGTTCGTGACAGTATGCACTGTCCTCGATCCGGAGACCTGCATGGCCCTCATCAACTATATCGTGCCCGTCGAGTTCGACTTCGGCGCCATCAAGACGCTGCCGGCGGAGTGTGGCGCGCTCGGCATGAGCCGCGTCCTGCTGGTGACGGACAAGGGGTTGCGGGCAGCCGGTATCGTCGACCGCATTCTCAGCCTGCTAAGACCGGCGATCGATGTCGAGATCTTCGATGATGTGCCGAGCAATCCGACGGAAGCCGCCACGCTGGCGGCATCCGAGCGCTACAAGGCCACCGACCGCAATGGCATTGTCGCACTCGGCGGCGGCTCGCCTCTGGATCTCGCGAAGGCCGCGGCGCTCATGGCCTCGCATCCCGGTCCCATGGCGCAATACGCTTTCATCCTCGGCGGACTCTCCAAGATCACGTCGGCTGCACCACCCGTCATTGCCATACCCACGACCGCCGGTACGGGGAGCGAGGTCGGCCGCGGCGCGATCATCACGCTCGCCGACACGCGCAAGCTCGCCTTCTCAAGCCTCCACATCGCGCCAAAGAAGGCGATCAACGATCCCGAGTTGACGCTCGGCCTGCCGCCGGGTCTTACCGCGGCCACCGGCATGGACGCGCTCACACACTGCATCGAGACATTCATCTCGCCGCGCATCAACCCGCCAGCCGATGCGATCGCCATCGACGGCGCCGAGCGCGCGTGGAAGTGGATCGAGAAGGCGGTGAGCGAGCCAGGCAACCGCGAGGCACGCTGGCGCATGATGATGGCCTCCATGCACGGCGCACTCGCCTTCCAGAAAGGACTTGGTGCCGTGCACGCGATGTCGCATCCGCTCGGCGGGCTCAGCGAGGTCTCGCTGCACCATGGCACGCTCAATGCCGTGATCCTGCCGGCCGTGCTGCGCTTCAATGCGGACCATGTCGGCGAGAAATACGCGACGCTGAAGCGTATCTTCCGCCTGCCGGCGAGCGTCGATCTCCCCGATGCCGTCGCCGCACTTAGCGCGCGCCTTGGCCTGCCGCCGAACCTGAAAGCCATGGGCGTACCAAGAAGCGTCTTTCCCCGCATGGTCGAGGGCGCGATGATGGATCACTCGACGCCGTCGAATCCGCGCAAGCCGACGGCTTCTGACTACGCCCAGCTCTTCGAGGATTGCTGGGAATAGCGCCGAATATTCCCTCTCCCCGCTCTTGCGGGGAGAGGGTTAGGGTGAGGGGCAACAGCATACGCCAACGTCAGCCAGTGTGGCTGCCCCTCACCCCGACCCTCTCCCAATTGAAGACAATGGGGAGAGGGAGAAGTGGGGCGCTGTGTGGGCGGCTCACCGCAATCAACAAAAGCATCACAGGAGAGAAACGCCATGGCCGCCATCGAGAAGATCGAAGCTGGGTTCTATCGCGTGCCGCTGCCGGTGCCGCTTTCGGACTCGACCCACGGCACCATGACATCCTTCGAGCTGATCACGGCGCGCGTGCGCGACACCGACGGCGCTGAAGGTGTCGGCTATACCTACACCACCGGCCACAACGGCGGCGCCGTCGCACGCCTGCTCGCGCACGACATTCCCGAGATCGTCGGTCGCGAAGACGCAGACCGTATCGAACGCCTCTGGCAGAAGGTATGGTGGGGCCTGCACTACGGCGGGCGCGGAGGCCCCAGCGTTCTTGCCCAGTCCGCCTTCGACATGGCGCTCTGGGACCTCAAGGCGCGCCACGCGAACCTGCCGCTTTGGCGCCTGCTCGGCGGCCACGATCCGGCCGTGCCGTGCTATGCCGGCGGCATCGACCTCCACCTCTCGGTGGACGATCTCGTCAAGGAGCACGACGCCAATCTCGCCAAGGGCTTCCGCGCCATCAAGATGAAGGTCGGACGCGTGCGCATGTCGGAGGATGTCGAGCGCATCAGGGGCCTGCGCGGCCACCTCGGCGACGGCTTCCCGCTCATGGCGGACGCCAACATGGCCTGGACGGCGGATGAGGCCATCCGCCGCGCGCGCGCCTTCGAGCCCTATGGTCTCGTCTGGCTCGAGGAGCCGATCATTCCGGATGATGTCGCGGGCCACGCACGGATCGTCGCGAATGGCGGCGTCCCGATCGCCACCGGCGAAAACCTGCGCTCGCTCTACGAGTTCAAGGCGCTGATTGCCGCCGGCGGTGTCAGCTTCCCGGAGCCGGACGTCACCAACTGCGGCGGCATCACGGTCTTCATGAAGGTGGCCCACCTCGCCGAAGCCTTCAATCTCCCGGTCACGTCGCACGGCGCGCACGATGTGTCCGTGCACCTGCTTGCAGCCTGCCCCAATCGCAGCTTCCTCGAAATTCACGGCTTCGGGCTCGACCGCTATATCGGTGAGCCGCTGCCGATGCGTGAGGGCAATGCCATAGCATCGGAGCGGCCCGGTCACGGCATCAGCTTCGACTGGGCCGGCCTCGGCAAACACGCAGCCGCATAACACGAAGCCTGAAGCTCAGCAGATTGCTCAAGACTTGGCGACGCGCTTGGGTTTGCCCTTGCGCTTGGTCTTGGCCATTTTCCTGAGCTCGTCCTCGCTCATGGATTTCACCATCTGGCGCGAGGCGCCTCTGAGCTTGCTCTTCTTCACTTCGCCGCGCTTTGCCGCCAGCGCCGCGCCGGCGGCTTGCTGCTGTGCCTTTGATTTGGCTGGCATGGCCCTTCTCCGCTACTGTCCCTGCTCGCGCAACGCGCACCCCGGCAAATCGTTCGCCGCGGGGAACAATTGGACTACACAACGGTTCGCCAAATATCAGCATCCGGGAGGTCCATCATCATGAAGCCATTTCTTGCCTGCGCTGCCGCACTCGCCCTCGTCGCGACAGCAGCCGTCGCCGCCACCGCCACGTTCATCAGCAAGGCCGGCAAGGAGAGCGGCAAAGCCAAGCTGACAGGCACCGACAAAGGCGTCCTCATCGAGATCGAGGTGAGCGGCCTTCCTTCCGGGCAGTGGGTTGCCTTCCACGTCCATGAGACCGGCTCATGCGAGCATGCGGGCGGGCACATGTCAGCCGGTGGCCATTTCAATCCGGCAAAGGCGGCGCACGGCTTCAATGATGCCAAAGGCCCGCACGCGGGCGACATGCCGAACCAGTACGTTGCCACCGACGGGACACTCAAGGCGCAGGTCTTCAACACCTTCGTCCGCCTCGATGGCGGCGACAACGCCATCCGCGGTCGGGCACTCATGATCCACGGCAAGGGCGACGACTACAAAAGTCAACCGGCCGGTGACGCAGGTGATCGTCAGGCCTGCGGCGTGATCAAGTAGGCACAATGAAAGAGCGGGCGCACACTCTGTGC
>CAUJKI010000683.1 GCA_963205015.1 Pseudomonadota bacterium | reverse complement strand
GACCAACGGCCGTTTCTACACCATCGATGCGTCGAAGCTGCCCGGCGGGCGCGGTCATGGCGAGCCACTGCGGCTGTTCATCGACATGGAGCAGGATGTCGATGTCGTCGCCGCCTTTGCTTATCAGGGAGGGCGTAAATTCCTGGTCGGCAGTCAGACCGGCCGCGGGTTCATCGTGTCCGAGGACGAGTGCCTGGGCAATACGCGCAAGGGCAAGCAGGTTCTCAACGTAGATGCCGACGCTGAGGGGCGGGTCTGCGTCCCGATTCCGCCGGGCGCCGACATGTGCGCGACGATCGGCGAGAACCGGCGGATGCTCGTTTTCAGTCTCGACGAAGTCAACGAGATGATGCGCGGCAAGGGCATCATCCTGCAGCGCTTCAAGGACGGTGGGCTCTCGGATGTCCGGCCATTCGAAAAGAAGGCTGGTCTGACCTGGCTCGACTCCGCCGGGCGCACCTATACGTTGGCGAGCGGCGACATGATGGAATGGATCGGGCAGCGCGCCCAGGCGGGCCGCGCAGCGCCGAAGGGCTTCCCACGTTCGAACCGCTTCGGTCCGGCCTTTTAGTGTGGCGCCCTTCCGCGCTTGACGTACGGCCGTCGCCGACCGCAAGTAGTGGCGGCGACGGACTTTTTGCTCGAGGGCTTCTAAACTATGTCGGCTGCGGCGCGCGGGCTCCTGCTCGAAATGTTCGACGCGGCCGTGGCGGCGGCCCATCCGAGCACGTGCCTTGCGCCGTATCTCCCGCCGGCGCCCACCAAGGGGCGGCTGATCGTGCTTTGCGCGGGCAAGGCCGCGATCGCCATGGCTTCCGTCGCCGAGACGCACTATCGGGCGGCCGGCATCGGCGAGCGCCTGACGGGCGTGGCAACCGCCCCGCGCGGCTATGCAGCAGCCTACGCCGGTCCAAAGCCTGAGCGCCTGGAGATCCTGGAGGGCCGGCACCCGACACCGGATGAGTCTTCCCGTGCCGCTGCCGAACGGGCGCTTGCGCTCGCGCGATCGGCAGGGCCAGACGATACCGTTCTGGTGTTGCTTTCGGGGGGCGCCTCGGCGCTGTGGGCGGCGCCAGCAGCCGGGCTCGATCTTGCGGCCAAGATCGCTCTGACGCGCGGCCTGCTCAAGTCCGGTGCCGACATCCACGAGATGAATGCCGTGCGTCGCCACCTCTCGCGCATCAAGGGTGGGCGGCTGCGCGCGGCGGCCGCCAATGCAGGCACCTTCATCACGCTCGCCATTTCCGACGTGCCGGGAGACGATCCGGAGACCATCGGCTCGGGGCCGACGGTGCCCGATCCGACGACGCTTGCCGATGCTCGCGCGGTGATCGCACGGCGGTCACCGCGCATGGCGGAACTGGAGCTGCCGGTGCCGGATGCCGTCCTCAAGGCCCTGGACGATCCTGCAAACGAGACACCGAAGCCGGGAGCCGCACTCTTTGCCGGCGACCGTTATCAGATCATTGCGACTCCTGTCGCCGCTCTTGCGGCGGCGGCAACGCTTGCGCGATCCCGTGGCTACGAGGTGCAGAGCCTCGGCGACCAGGTCACGGGCGAGGCGCGTGACGTCGCTGCCGCCCATGCCGGACTAGCTCGTGCGGCGCGCGCAGAGGGCCGCCGGCTCGCGATCATCAGTGGTGGCGAGCTGGAGGTCACGGTGCGCAACCGGGCCGGCCGTGGCGGCCGCAGCCAGGAGTATGCGCTCGCGCTCGCCTGCGCGCTCGATGGCCTGCCGGGCGTTGCGGCACTTGGTGCGGATACAGACGGCATCGACGGCGGCGAAGGCCGTGTCGAGGATCCTGCCGGTGCCGTGATCGGGCCGGACACGTTGGCGCGGGCCAAGGCGTGCCACGCGGACGCCCGAAAGGCCCTGGATAACAACGACGCCACGACCCTGTTCGAGGCGCTGGGCGACCTCGTGCATACGGGCCCCACGCACACCAACGTCAATGATTTTCGCGCCATTCTCGTCGAGCCGATCTGACACACATGACCGATGCACATGAAGGGGCCGACCGCGGCCGGGAGCCCGCTGATGCACGTCGCCCATTCCCTTTTCATTGGTTGCGCGGCCCGCTGATCGCGTGTGTCGCGGCTCCGGCGATCATGATCGGTGCACACGCTGCGCACGCAGACCTCAAGCTCTGCAATGCTACGTCAAGCCGGATCGGTGTCGCCATCGGTTACCAGGATCAGAAGGGCTGGGCGACGGAAGGATGGTGGAACATCGCGTCACAGACTTGTGAGACCTTGTTGAAGGGAAGGCTTGGCAGCCGCTTCTATTACGTGCATGCGGTAGACTACGACCGTGGCGGTGAGTGGGGCGGCACCAATATGATGTGCACGGCCGACAAGGTCTTCACGATCCGCGGCGTCGAGGACTGCACGCGGCGCGGGTTCAAGCGTACAGGCTTCTTCGAGGTCGATACGCAGGATTCGAAAGACTGGACGATCCGCCTGACAGATCCGGGCGACAGCGGCGGGAAGGCACGATGAGAAGAAACCGGAGAGTGAAGATCCTCGCGACGCTAGGCCCGGCGTCGTCCGCCCCAGAGGTGATCGAGAGCTATTTCCTGGCCGGTGTCGATGTCTTCCGCATCAACATGAGCCATTCGAGCTTCGACATGGTGCGCGGCCTGCATGCTGCCGTGCGCGCCGCCGAGGCGAAGCACGGCCGCCCGATCGGCATTCTCGCAGACCTGCAGGGCCCGAAGTTCCGGGTCGGCAAACTCGCCGGCGACCGCGCGGAGCTCAAGAGCGGGCAAACTTACCTCTTCGACACCGAGGAGCGCGAAGGCGACGACAATCGGGTCTTCCTGCCCCACACTCAGATCTTCGATGGCGTCGAGCCCGGCCATACGCTGCTGCTCGATGACGGCAAGATCCGGATGCGGGTCGTGGAGGTGGCTCCTTCGCGGATTGCCGCGGAAGTGATCGTTGGCGGGCCGCTCGCGAGCCGCAAGGGCATTTCCATGCCCGACACCATCCTGCCCATCAATCCGCTGACCGACAAGGACAAGGCCGATCTCGATTTCGTGCTGAAGCTCGGCGTCGACTGGGTGGGCCTGTCGTTCGTGCAGCGCGGCGAGGATGTGGCGCTCGCCCGCCGGATGATCGGCCAGGGCGCGGCGATCATGTCGAAGATCGAGAAGCCATCGGCGATCGCCGACCTCGATCAGATCATCGCGCAGTCGGATGCCCTCATGGTTGCGCGTGGCGACCTCGGCGTCGAGATGCCGGTCGAGCGCGTGCCGGGCCTCCAGAAGCAAATCACGCGCAAGGCGCGCGCCGCCGGCAAGCCGGTGGTTATCGCGACGCAGATGCTCGAGAGCATGATCAGCGCGCCGGTGCCGACGCGCGCCGAGGTGTCGGATGTTGCGACGGCGGTTTTCGATGGCGCCGATGCGATCATGCTGTCGGCGGAGTCCGCCGTCGGCAAGTATCCGATCGAGGCGATCGGCATGATGGACCGCATTGCGATCGAGGCCGAGGCCGATCCGACCTATGACGTGCTCGTTCACGCAACAAGCACGCCGCCCCAGCCGACGGCCGCCGATGCGATCGCGGCTGCCACGCACGCGGTTGCCGATACGCTGAAGCTCTCGGCGATCATCTGCTTCACGGCAACGGGCTCGACGGCGCTGCGCGTCGCGCGCGAGCGGCCGGGACTGCCGGTCATCGGCCTGACGCCGGTGGTGGCGACCGCGCGACGGCTCGCGGCCGTGTGGGGCGTGCATTGTGTGCTGACGAGCGACCCCGAGAACCTCGCCGACATGGTCAAGAAGGCCTGTCGCATTGCTTTCGAGGAAGGCTTTGTGCGCGCAGGCAGCGGCGTGATCATTACGGCCGGCGTACCGCTCGGCTCGCCCGGCACGACCAACATGGTCCGTATTGCCTACGTCAACGAGCAGGGCGAAGCGACGTCGCTGTCGATGTAGAACGGCCTTATCTCCCTTCCCCGCACTTGCGGGGAAGGGAAGAACCATCGGCAAAGAATCAAATTACCAACACGCCGCGGTGCCGCGCCTCGCCTTCCGGCTCGACGTGGATGACGATCTCGGCGCCTTCGATCTCGGCTTCGAGCGCCTGCTCGATGCGGTCGCAGATGCGGTGCGCATCGGCGACGCTCATTCGGCCCGGCACGACCAGATGGAAGTCGATGAAGGTCGCGCGTCCGGCGGTGCGCGTGCGGATGTCGTGGGCCTCGATGGCGCCCTCGGCGCTCTCCGAAATAACGGCACGGATGCGCCGGCCGATATCGCCGTCGACGGCCTCGTCCATGAGGCCGCTGATCGACGAGCGTACGACGCGCCAGCCGGTGGCGAGGATGTTCACCGCGACCAGCGCGGCCAGTGCCGGATCGAGGAACGTCCACTCCGTCAGCACGGCAAGCGACAGCCCGGCAATGACGCCGACCGATGTCGCGACGTCGGAGAATAGATGCCATCCGTCGGCGACAAGTGCGGGCGAGCGCCAGCGCCGCCCATAGTTGATCAGCGCCCATGACCACGCGGCGTTGAATGCGGTCGCGACGCCGCTGATCGCGAGTCCGAGCCAGGGCTCGGTGAAGGCCCGCGGCTCGCGCAGCGCCTGCCAGGCGGCGTGCAGGATCAGCAGCGCCGCAACGATGATCAGCACGCCCTCGAGAACGGCCGAGAAGTATTCCGCCTTGTGATGCCCGAACTGGTGGCGGCGATCGGCCGGCCGAGCACTGATGCGGACGGCGATCAGGGCGACAAGAGCGGTGACGACGTTGACGATGCTTTCGAGCGCGTCGGAATAGAGAGCGACGCTCCCCGTCGTCCAGTAGGCGAAGTACTTGATGCCGAGGACCGCGCAGGCGACGGCAATGCTGGCAACGGCCATCTTGCTGGTACGAGCCTCGATCGTGGGCATTGGGGTTCGCGGGTTCTACGTTCTACGGTGCCGGAGGGGCGGCGCTCCGCACCTTCAACACGTAGAGCCGTGCGAAATCAACCGCTCAAAGCACTTTTGCGAGCAGTTGCAAATGGTTGGCGATGGCGAGAGGTCACCCGGCCGTGGACGCTCCGGTGGTAGTGGCATTCGCCAGCACGGCATGAGCCTCGCGGAAGGTGAGCAGGCGGCGCTGTGCCTCGTCCCAGACGGCGAGGCGTGCACACTTGAGGCTTTCCCAGAGCGTGACGCGATTCATGGCCTGGAACTCGGGCGAGGCGGCGAGACAATCGTGCAGCCGATAGTTCGGGATGACGCTGTTGAGATGATGGATGTGGTGCAGCCCGATATTGCCGGTGAACCATTCGAGTGGCTTCGGCAGCACGTAATAGGACGAGCCGCGGATCGCAGCGACCTGGAAATCCCACTCGTCGCTCGCGTCCCAATGGCCGTCATCGAACTGATGCTGGATGAAGAAGAGCCAGCCCCCCAACGCTGATGCCATCAGGATCATCGGCGCGATGATCCACATGAGCGTGGCATAGCCGATGAAGAAACCGATCAGGCCGTAGAACGCGATCATCGCGACGTTGAGGCTGATGACGCTGCGCCAGCCCTCCCGCGGCTCGAGGGGATGGCCCCATGGCAGGCGCTGCAACACGACGAAGAAGAACGGCACGCCGATCGGGAACAGGAACAGGGGATGCCTGTAGATGCGGTACCTCAGACGTCCCCACGGCGAGCAGTTCCGGTACTCGGCGAGCGTGAGGGTTTCGATATCGCCGTAGCCGCGGCGATCGAGATTGCCGGACGTCGCGTGGTGCTTGGCGTGAACGCGGCGCCAGAGCCCGTAAGGCGTCATGGTCAAGACGCTGATCAGGCGCCCGAGGGTGTTATTGGCGCGGGCGGACGGCAGGAACGAGCCGTGTCCGCAATCGTGCTGAATGATGAAGAAGCGGACCAGCAGGCCGGAAGCAGGTATCGCGAGCAGCACCGTCAGCCAGTAGGCCTGCTCCACCGTCGCCCACATGGCCACCAGCAGGGCCAGGAACGGCACCGTCGTCGTGAGGATCTGGATGATGGCGCGTCGCCGATCGGCGCCACGATACTTCGCGCAATGAGCCGCCAGCCGGCGCGCCTGGGCCTTCAGGGCTCCGGCATCGCTAATTTCGGCCTGGAGCGCCACCGGCTCGCGGGCGGCAGAAATCTCTGGATTGGGCAAGACGACGGATGCCTCCGAATTGGGTGCGAATGATCGGCGATGATGGTACCGGCGGCTCTCCGAGCCGCCGCTGCCCCCGCAGCTTTTTTTGTCAGAAAGCACGATTTGGCCGTCCGTGTCCCGAGACATGGCCGCGCGGGTCCGGTGGGAAACTTGATGTGGCTGTGTAAAACGTGGCCGCTGGGACACTCTTGGGGACATATCTGCGCCCTGGTCAGGGCTTGGTGGCCACGTTATGCTTGTTCTGATCGTTTGTACGGCGGTTCGGGTGTGTGGCGGATGCGCCGTCTTACAGCGGTGGCGTGCCTGTATCCGCGAGATTCCTGAGCGTCGCCGGCAATCGTCGAAACGCCGAAATTCATTTGGATTTTGGTTCGCTGTGCGAAGCGTAGTCCCGGTCCCTGCGCTTCGATCGCTCGTGCCCTCACCCTGCGGAATGCAATGGCTCAGCCGTTTTCCCTCATCTGCGTCGGACATGCCGCCCTCGACCGGATCTACCGCATCGAGAGCTTTCCGCCGGAGCCGACAAAGATCCGTGCCCTGGAGCACATCGAGGTCGGCGGCGGAATGGCCGCCAATGCAGCGGTTGCGGCCTCTCGCCTCGGGGCGCGTGCGGAGCTGTGGTCGCGCGTCGGCGACGATCAGGCGGGTATAGCGATCCGCAATGGTCTCAAGGCCGAGAAGGTGGACGTCCGCTATGTCCATGCCTTCGAGGAAGCTCGCTCGTCGACCTCGGCCGTGATCGTCGACAGCCAGGGCGAGCGCATGATCATCACCCAGCGTGATACCTCGATCCCGGCTGGAACGAGCTGGTTGCCGATCGAGCGGATCGGCGAGGCAAGAGCTGTGCTCTGCGACCTGCGCTGGCTGGAAGCCGTGCGGGTTGTTCTGACGCAGGCGCGGCGCGCGGGCGTGCCGACGGTGCTCGACGCCGATCTGGGCGGCCGCGAGGCGCTGCCGGAGCTGCTGGGGCTTGTCGACTATGCGGTGTTTTCGGCACCGTCGCTCCATGAGTTCGCGCGTGGCATGAGCGATGCTGATGCTCTCCAGCAGGTGCTCCGGCATGGCCCGCGGCACGCCGGCGTGACGCTCGGCGCGCGTGGCTATCTGTGGGCCGAACGCGACGGCGGGACGGGACATCAGCCCGCATTCCAGGTCGATGTCGTCGATACCACCGGCGCCGGCGATGCTTTCCATGGCGCCTTTGCGCTCGGCGTGGCGGAGGCGTTGCCGATCGAAGCTAATGTGCGCCGCGCGGCCGCCGTGGCGGCGCTGAAGTGCACGCGGCTCGGCAGCCGGGCCGGTCTGCCGACGCGCAGCGAGCTCGAGCTTTTCATCGCCCTCCACGACAGTTGACGCGCCTTCCGCCCGCTCCTACGCCTTGGGGAGGAGCGAGGGCACCGGAACGAGGCCGCGCATGACGGTTCAACACACCATTGCGTTCGTCAACGACGAGCTGAAGGCGCCGCTGGCTGCAACGATTGCGTTCGCTGAGGAAAACGGTGTTACGGCGCTCGAAATGCGCTCGATAGACGGCCGCAATTTCCTGGCCCTCTCCCCGGACGAGCAGAAGGATGCTGCGCGCCGGATCGCCGATGCCGGGCTCAAGGTCGTGGGGCTTGCCTCGCCGCTGCTCAAATGGGCCGCACCCGGCCGGGCTGCCGGCCGGCTCGGCGATCAGTTCGGCTTCGAGATCGGCACGCGCTCGCTCGGCGAGATCGCGAGGCTGGCGGCCGACGCCGTGCACCGGCTCGGCACCCGCAATGTCCGCATCTTCAGTTTTCTGACGTACGAGGGGTTCAAGCTCGCTGATCTGGAGGGGACGCTTGACGAGCTGCTTGCCCTGGCCGAGCGCGAGGATCTGGTCCTCCACGTGGAAAACGAGCCGGTCTGCAATATCCGCGATGAAACGGATCTGATGGCGCTCATGCAGGCCCGGCGCCATCCGCGGCTCAGGGCGCTTCTGGATATCGGCAACATCTATGCGACCGGCGTAAAGCCCGACGCGGGCCGCATGGCGGCGCTCATGCCGTTTGTCGATCACATGCATTTCAAGGACTTCTCGATCGGCGCCGGGCGGCGGCATGTCGCCGTAGGGGAAGGGGATGTGCCCTATGGGGCGTTCATCGACGCCTGCCTCGCGGCTGCGCCCGGCCGTGCGCTTACCCTCTCGGTAGAGACGCATGTTCCCGACGATCCGGTGGTCGCGACACAGCGTTCACTGGTCCGCCTCCGGGAACTGATCGCAGCTGCGACGGCATGAACGGGATAAGCCGGCCGAGGATGGTGGACGCCCGCGCCCCGCACCGTTAATGGTGCGCCATCTTCCGCCTTTCCATCGAGTCTCGATCGAATGTTGGGGGCACATGACCAGCAGGGACCGCGCGTATGACTGACAAGGCGAAGGGCGCTGCCCTCGCGACCCGCGAGATGGCGAACGCCATCCGGGCGCTGGCAATGGATGCCGTCGAGGCGGCGAAGTCCGGCCATCCGGGCATGCCCATGGGTATGGCCGACGTGGCAACGGTGCTGTTCGCCGAGGTGCTGAAGTTCGATGCGGCGGCCCCGCGCTGGCCGGCACGCGACCGCTTCGTGCTCTCCGCGGGGCACGGCTCCATGCTGCTCTATGCGCTCCTTCATCTCACCGGGACGCCCGGCATGACGATCGAGGAGATCAGGAACTTCCGCCAGCTTGGATCGAAGACGGCAGGACACCCGGAGTTCGGGCATGCGGAGGGGATCGAAACGACTACCGGTCCGCTCGGCCAGGGTCTCGCCAATGCGGTCGGCATGGCGATCGCCGAGCGCATCTGGAATGCGCGCCACGGCGAGCTCTTCGACAACCGCACGTACGTGATTGCGGGTGACGGTTGCCTCATGGAGGGCATCTCGCAGGAGGCGATCACGCTTGCGGGCCACCTCGGGCTCGGCCGGCTGATCGTGCTCTTCGACGACAACGGCATCTCGATCGATGGGCCGACATCGCTGTCGACGAGCGAGGATCAGATCGGGCGTTTCAAGGCCGCCGGCTGGAACACGCTCGCGATCGACGGCCACGATATGGACGCCGTGCGCAAGGCGCTGGCGACGGTGCGCGCCGACGACAGCAAGCCGTGGCTCATCGCGTGCAAGACCGTGATCGGCTATGGCGCGCCGAAGAAGGCTGGCACGGCCGCGACCCATGGTTCGCCGCTCGGTGCCGAGGAAGTTGCGGGCGTGCGTGAAAAGATTGGCTGGAAGAGTGGGCCCTTCGAGGTGCCTGCGGATGTGCTAAAGGCGTGGCGCGCGGCGGGATCGCGTGGTCGAGCGGAGCGCGAGACCTGGGAGCAGCGCTGGAAGAAGCTCGATGCGCGCACGCGCGAGGCCTTCGAGAATCCGGCGGCCGCGCGTAAGGAAGCCGTCGACGCCGCCGTCGTGAACCTGCGCGAGGCCGCGGCGGCCGACACGGCCGAGCGCGCGACGCGCGTGTGGTCGGAGCGTGCACTCGAGGCGCTGGTTGCGGCGCAGCCGGCACTGATTGGCGGCTCGGCCGATCTCACCGGCTCGAACAACACGAAGGCCAAGAGTCAGAAGCCCATCACCAAGGCTGACTTCTCAGGAAGCTATCTCTACTACGGCATCCGCGAGCACGGCATGGCGGCCGCGATGAACGGCATGGCGCTGTACGGCGGGATCATCCCCTACGGTGGGACCTTCCTCGTGTTCTCAGATTACTGCCGGCCGGCGATCCGCCTCGCCGCGCTCATGCGCCAGCAGGTCGTGTATGTCTTCACGCACGACTCGATCGGGCTCGGCGAGGACGGGCCGACCCATCAGCCGATCGAGCATCTCGCCGCGCTGCGCGCAATCCCCAATCTCAATGTCTTCCGTCCGGCCGACGGCGTCGAGACGGCCGAGTGCTGGGCGCTTGCGGTGGCGCAGGCAGGTACGCCGTCCGTGCTCGCGCTTACGCGTCAGAACGTGCCGAACCTGCGCAAAGGTCCACTCGGCGAGAACGCGAGCGCCAAGGGTGGCTATGTGCTCCGTGAAGCTCAGGGCGGCAAGCGCGCCGTGACGCTCATTGCGACGGGTTCCGAGGTCGGCATTGCGGTCAAGGCTGCGGATCAGCTCGCGGCAAAGGGCATTGCCGCGGCGATCGTCTCCGTGCCGTCTTTCGAGCTTTTCCGCAAGCAGGGCGCGGCCTATCAGCGGGCAGTGCTGGGCGATGCGCCGCGCGTCGCGATCGAAGCGGCCATCGAGCAGGGATGGCGTGAGTGGCTGCGGCCGAGCGATGCCTTCGTCGGCCTCTCGGACTTCGGCGCATCAGCACCGGCGGGCAAGCTCTTCGCACACTTCGGTCTTACGGCTGAGCGCGTTGCGGAGACGGCCCAGAAGCTGGTCGGGTAGCGGGAACCGACGTCGCTCGCTGGATGTTCCTTGCGAGCGCGGGTCCGACAGGCTCCGTGACGTCGGCCGGACGCCGAACTACAGCGAGGGCAAGGCTATGTTCCAACGGTTCACCAGGCGTATGACGGGTGCCACCGGACTGCTGATCGGGCTAATCGTGATGCTGGCGGCGACGAGCGGGCCCGTAGGGGCCCAACCTTTCGAACGTCAGCCCTATCAGGAGTGGCAGTACGAAAACAGGCGCCCTCAGCGGGGCTACGAGGGCTTCCCGGCTCCCGGCGTGTATTGTTCCTATCGGCGCGAGCCGATTCGCACCTGCACCTATGACAAGCGCGGCCGCGAGAGGTGCCGGGTCACAAGCTGGCGGCTCGTGCAGTGGTGTAGCTGACGGTTAGCCTGCTGCCCGCGCGCATTACCCCAACCGCCGCCGGTACAGCGCGATCAGGCGCTCCCAGTGTCGCTCGGCGGCGGCCTTGTCGTAGATCTTGCGCTGCGGAAAGCCAAAGCCGTGGTGCACGCCGGGATAGATCTCGAGTTCGCCCGGATTGCCGGACGCATCGAACAACTTCTTCAGTTCCGCAACCATCGGTAGCGGTGCCAGCTCGTCGATCTCGGCGCAGGCGATATAGAGCTCGCCCTTGGCCTTGCTGAGCGTGAGGTGCGGGCTCTCCTCGGCGTCGCTGACGAGCCACGTGCCGTAGAAGGAGGCCGCGGCGGCGACGCGGTCCGGATAGCGCGCAGCCGCGGCAAGCGCATAAGGCCCGCTCATGCAGTAACCGTGCGTGCCGATGGGACCGGGCTTCACGCCCTCCCGCCCATCGAGGAACTTCATCATCGCAGCGACGTCTTCCATGACCGGTGGAATGGTCATCTTGGTCCGGATGGCCCGCATACGCGTGTGCTCCGGGCTGCCGTGGGTGAGCACTGTCGCCGGATCGAACTTCGAGTCGCGCCCTGCGCGATAGTAGAGGTTCGGCAGCAGGACGCAGTACCCGACCGACGTCAGCCGGCGTGTCATGTCGCGCAGCTCCTCGCGGATGCCGGGCGCGTCCATCAATAGCAGCACGGCGGGGTGCGTGCCGCGATCGGGTTGGCACACAACGGTTTCCATGGCACCGTCGCGGGTCTGGATGTCGAGCGTTTCTTCGATCATGGCGTTGTTCCTCCTGCGAGCCGGAGCGTAGAGCGGCGCGCGCGAAAGATCGACTCGCGTGTGCGGGGCGCTATAGTCCGCACGTGCAGATCCAGTAAGCGTCGGGAGGACACGGAGATGATCCAGCGCATCATGGTTCCGGGAATCATGGCCCCGGTCAGCCACTACTGCCACGTCGTGAGGGCGGGCAATCTCGTGTGGGTGTCCGGCGTCGTCGGCATGGAGGCCAATGGGCACATCCCGTCGGATACGGTCGCTCAGTTCGACATCGCCATGGATGTCATGGATCAGTGTCTCAAGGCGGCGGGCGCCGGCCCGGAGCATGTGACGAAGGTGCAGGTCTTTATGACCGACATCAGCGAGAGGGCCGCCATCAATCCGCGCCGTATTGCCTACTTCGGCGAGCATCGTCCGGCCTCGACGCTGGTCGAGGTGAAGGGGCTCGTCGATCCGCGCATGAAGGTCGAGATCGAGTGCCAGGCGGTCGTCGGCTGAGACGCTGCTTCAGCGTGTCCGGCGCGTGAAGAGCGCGCGACCCTGCTTGGCCGCGATCAGCATGAGGTTCCATGCGACGCTGATGCCGAGCGCGAGCGACAGCGAGAGCGCCGGTCCCCACTTGACGACGGTGGCGGCGACCAGCGTGACCGCGAGCAGCATCCCGATCAGGCCGCCGATCGAGTGCGCAAGGAGCGCTGCCGTTGCGGGACCGCCGATGCGGCCGTGCAGCACCAGGATGAGACTGGTCGTCACCGTCGGCATGATGGAAAGGATGCCGGTGAGCCGGGCCGGCACGAACGGGCTCAGCGCATTGACGACGCCGACGATGAGGGTCACGAGCAGAACGCGTACGACAAGGTCGAGCCACGCGCGTTCGCCGGCTTTGAGTGGCACCGCGTCCGTGAAATGCGGCGCGAGAAGCAGCGATACGGCGAAGATCGGCACGGCGAACAGGAGCGCCTCGACCAGCGTCCAGTCGTAGAGCTGGACGAAGATGGCGCAGAGGAGCCAAACGCCAAGGCCGGCCGACAAGCTCGCCATCATCGAGCGGCCGGCACGCGCGAACAGCCCGTAGATCAGCAGGTAGATGGGGGTCACGGCGCAGGTGGCCATCGATGCGACGGCGACGCGCGCGAGATAGTCGGGAGGGTGGTCGAGCGCGAGAAACAGATAGACCGGTCCCGTATAGATCGGCAGGGACGCAACCATGGCGCCGAAGAACGGCCCGACCCGCTCCGATATGAGCGCAACGATGACGGCGAAGACGGCAACGGCCGCCATGCGCACGGCAAGTGCTGTAAACGGCAGGTCCGCCAGCGCTGCCAGGACTTCCGTCACGCATTCCCGTCCTGCGGCGCGTCGCGATGCCGGCTCCCCGGCGCAACGAAGCGCTCCGCGTCTGCTCCCTGCCGCAGCTTGCGGCATCCGCACTCTTCAGTGCGGGCGCATTGAGCCGCCCGCCCCGAACGCTTGGCTTTTTCCTGGTATGGCGCCGCTCACAAGGACTCTGATTCGACGCGCGCCTCAGGATCGTATGAGCCGCGCACCGTGGACGGTCAAGCCCGTGTCCAGCCGTCCGCCCCGAGGCGCTCCTGCGGCATGAAGCGCGACTTGTAGCTCATCTTGCGCGAGCCTTCGATCCAGTAGCCGAGATAGAGGTACGGTAGTCCGAGACGGCGCGCATACTCGATATGTTCGAGGATCATGTGGGTGCCGATGCTGCGGTCGTGGTCTTCCGGATCGTAGAAGCTGTAGACCATCGAGATGCCGTCGGAGAGCTGGTCGCACAGTGCGACGGCCTTGAGTGGCGCGCTCTCGGCGCGATGGAGATGCGGCTTGTCGGGCCCCACGCGATACTCGGTGAGGAAGGTGTCGACGATCGAATCCTCGACCATCATCGCATAGTCGAGAACGCTCATGTCGGCCATGCCGCCGTCGCCGTGGCGGGCATCGATGTAGCCGCGGAAGAGACTGAAGTGCTCCGATGTCGCGACGGCCTGAATGCGGCGTGCCTTGAGGTCGCCGTTGCGCTCCTGAATGCGCCGGAAGCTGCGGCTCGGCTCGAACTCGTTCACGAGGACGCGCACGGAGACGCAGGCCTGGCAGCCCTCGCAATAGGGCATGTAGGCGATGTTCTGGCTGCGCCGGAAGCCGCCCTTGAGAAGGTTGTCGATGAGGGCGCGGGGCTTGTCGTGCGTGAGATGGGTGAAGAGCTTGCGCTCGGCCCGCCCCGGCAGGTAGGGACAGGCCTGCGGAGCAGTCACGTAGAACTCAGGAAACTGCTTCTGTTGCTCGGTCACGCTGGCGCTGCCCTCTGGTCGGTCCGCACGCGCCATAGAATACGTGAGCGTGCCTAACAGTTTCAAGCGACACGCATCGGCGCGGGTTTCTGATACATTGCGGGAGGCGGCGAGGATCGGTGCATGAATGATGCGACGGCTACGGAAGTGCTCTTCTATCACCTCGAACGCCAGCCGCTCGAGCGGGTACTGCCGAGCCTGCTGCTGCGGACGCTGGAGCGGGGATGGCGGGCCGTCGTCCAGGTCGGCAGTGCCGAGCGCCTGGAAGCGCTTGATGCGCATCTATGGACCTTTGCCGACGACAGCTTTCTGCCCCACGGCACCGCCAAGGACGGTGCGCCCGATCGCCAGCCGATCCTGCTCACCATCGATCAGGCCAATGCCAACGGCGCCGGCGTCCGCTTCCTGCTCGACGGTGCCGATATGGAAACCTACGCAGGCTACGTGCGCATTGTCGTGATCTTCGACGGACGCGATGGCGAGGCGGTCGCGGCCGCGCGGGCCCAGTGGCAAAGGGTCAAGGCGCAGGGATGCAAGGCGACCTACTGGCGCCAGAGCGACGCCGGTCGCTGGGAACAGAAAGCGTAAGCACGTGGGTGGGTGCCGTCAGTGCCGAGTGCCGAGCGACGCAGGCCAGTAGAGTGCCGGCGTCAGAGAGTTCGGCTTCGGCTCGACGACATCGGCCATGGTGCGAAGCACGGCAGCCATGGCATGGCCATTGGCGGTCCGGTAGGCGGCAGCAAGGGGCTGCCACATCTCAGTTCGTGCCGGGGCCGCTGTGGCCTGATGGGGCAAGCCCAGCGGGGAAGCGGCGGCTTCGAGCCACATCTGTTGCCAGATGGCAAAGGGATTGCCGGTGGAAGCCGTCGGCAGGTTCATCGGCCAAGGGAAGGCGGGGCTGGTCGTCACGGCGGGCAGCCCAGGTGCGGCGAGCCACGGCGGCGACCAAGTGCCGAAAGCGAAGGGGCTAGGCCACGGCGCAGCCGCCGTCGGAGTGGCGAAGCGCGGTGACTGAGGCGGCATCCACCACGGCGAGGCGGTCGAGGACGTGGGACGCGCCGACGCGGGGGCCAGCAGGCTGGTCCAGACATCACTCGTGGCCCGCATCATTTGAAGGGAGCTGTCGATCCAGAGACGAGCAAACGCCGCGGGGAAATCGAATGGACGCGCACTCATGGTGACCTCTAGGCGCTGAGCTAGGATATCAGCGCCTAATATAACGCGGATTTTGCATTGCAACAATAGTTATTTTGCGCTGCAAAATAACGCCGGCGTTCCGGCGGTCTGAGTGCCGTTCCCGTTAACCGCCGCGTTAGGGCGCTGCCGTCGGCTCCTTCGACGAACCGCCGCCGAACCAATCGCCGATCGCACCGAAGATCGATCCGCAGACACGGCCATCCGGCCCCGTGGTGTGGCCATAGCCGCTGTCCATCGCCCGCTCCTTCCAGTTGCCATCGCGGCAATACTGGGCTT
>CAUJKI010000682.1 GCA_963205015.1 Pseudomonadota bacterium | reverse complement strand
GCAACTCAAGAGGATCGACCGCGCCGCGTGCCGGGCGCGTGTCGAGAGATTCTACAGTGCGGATGCAGTGGCCGAAGCCTATATCGACACGTATCGTGTCAGAGGTGTGCGCCCGAATATGCGACGCTCGAGGGATCTGTGACTGCCAAGCGTCAGAAAGGGATTTTTGTCTCGCATCGCGTCTATTTCGAAGGTGGTCGTGGTGGTGCGCAGATTTGCAGCGCGGAATACTTCGATACTATTGGTGCGGCAGGCATCGATTTGAGCCTGAGCCTGCTCGATTTCGATCGTCGCGTGACCTCCCGCGTGATCAAACGCCTTCAGAATTCGTTGTACGATCTCGTGGCTTCGCCATCCCAGATCAAGAAGCTCTTGAGCGCAATCGATGGTAGTCAGCCAGATTTCGTATTCCTGAACCAGGTCAATCTCGCAGCGCTCGCCGATCCGATCAGAAGGGTTTTGAGAAAGGGCGCGAAAATCATCTTGCTGTCGCATGGCCTCGAAAGCACCGATCTGCTGCACACCATGCGCGTCAGAAAGGAGCTTCGACTGGAAGGCGTGATGCGCCGTCACGGATCGAGTGCGCTTGGCAATGCACTAGTCAAGGAAAGCGAGCTTCGCAAGTACGTCGATGGTGTCCTTGTCCTTTCGCCGCTCGACGCGATGCTGGAGGCTTGGCTAGGCGGGGAACCCGTGGTGTGGCTGCCGAGAACGGTGACTGAGGATCGGCTCGCGTGGCGGCCGATAGGCAACAGGCTTGGTTTCATCGGCACCATCGATCATGCGCCCAATCTCGAGGGGATCGTTCGAGCAACGGAGGCAATAGATGTGCTGAACTTCAGTGAAGCGCCGCGCATTCGCGTTGTCGGCGGGCCGATCTCCTGTGGTGAGTGGCTACAGCGCAAGCACCCGTCGGTCGAATATCTGGGACCCTTGCCTCCTGCTGAAGCGAGGCGCGAGGCGGAGACGTGGAGCGCATTTCTGCACCCAATCTTCTGTGCAGCTCGCGGCTGCAGCACGAAGCTCGCGGAAGCAATTGGATGGGGTATCCCTATCGTCACCACGGAGCACGGGCATCGAGGTTATGCATGGCGAGAGGGCTCTTTTGCCATTGGCAACACTCCCGGCGAGTTTGCGCGGAAATGTGTTGAGTTGATGAGCCTGGAGGCTGCCGATCGCGCTCAACAGGAGGTTTTGCGCATTCGAGCGTCGTCGCCGACGAGGACTGAGATCGCGGGGAAGATTGCCAGCTTTCTTGAGGATCTGTCGATACCCGCCGAAGATGGTCGCTCTCCAGCAGGCCGCCAACTCGAATGCAGCTAGCTGCACGCACGCCTGGCGTCTTGGTCAGGAACGCTATTGCTGGGAAGTGGAGCAGCATAATCTTGTCGACGCTGTCGGATGCGCACTCTCGCCGCTGCATTTAATCGCCGCATGAAGAGCGTACTGAAGGCGGCTTTGCGTCGCACGCCCTATCGCGTGGTGCGAGCGCGCGATGCAAACCGTTTTCAGGCGATCGAGGATACTCTCCTGGCGCTGAAAGCAAGGGGCTTCTCGCCAAAGATTGTGCTCGACGGCGGTGCCAACGTGGGCGACTTCGGGCGTATGGCCCGTCGTGTGTTTGGAGCCAATGCCGAGATCCATCTTTTCGAGCCGCAACCGGCGTGCCTGCCGCATCTTGAGGCGCTGACGAAGCAGCAGAACTTCATCTTGCATACGGTCGCGATCGGTGCGCGCGACGAAATCCTCGAGCTTGCAATCGACCCGTCCAGTGTGACGACCGGCGCCCATGTAAAGCTGGAAGGCGGGGCCGAGAGCGTGAGCGTTCGATCCGTTACGCTTGATGGATTGTTTCAGGAGAAGCTCCGCGACGGCGACCGCACATTGCTCAAATTGGATCTTCAGGGTTGGGAGATGGAAGCGCTGCGGGGCTCTGTCGGCATACTGCCGAAAATAGAGATCGTGCTCACTGAGGCATCCTTCTTTGCGCAGGCTTACGAGCCTTCGATCGCAGACCTGATCCGCTTCTTCGACGCTGGGGGGTTCGATCTTCATGACATCGCCTCCTTGTCGGCCCGGCGTCGCGACAACCGCGCACATCAGGCCGACTTGGTATTCGTGAGCCGGCTGAGCCCGCTTGCGAGAGACACGGCCTGGGCATGATGATCGCCGCGTGCATCACACCTGCTGATGCCTCGGACGGCGGCGCTCCGACTGTGCGAGTTTGCACGCCCCCGCACCGGCGCCGGCAGGACTAGCCGTGCGCACCGTTCTCCTGGTCTCGCTGAATTTTCCTCCGAGCCAGCTCGCAGGCGTGCACCGCGCACGGCACTTGGCCAAGCATTTACCGAAGTTCGGCTGGCGCCCGATTGTCGTGACCGTCGAGGAGCGCTTCCACAAGGAGCCGCCGGATACTTGCCTCGGCCGCCTCGTACCTGATTGGACGGAGGTGCATCGGATCAGCGCGATCCCATCGGGAGCAACGGCATGGTTCGGTATCGGCGATCTGGCGCTTCGTGCGATGGTGCAGCTCGCCCGAAAGCTCGATGAGCTGATCGGAAAACACCGCCCCGATGTGGTTTTCATCACCGGGGCGCCGTTCTATCAGATGCTTCTTGGCGGGCGCGTGCGGAGTCGCGGAGCGCGCGTCGTGCTCGACTTCCAGGACCCCTGGGTATCGACTGAAGGTGCGACACGGCCGAGGTGGTCGAAGGCAGGCGCAGCGCATCGGCTTGCCGTCGCGCTCGAGCCTCGGGCGGTCCGCCATGCTCATCTCATCACGTCTGTGTCCGAAATCCAGAATGAGCAGATGGCCGAGCGCTATCCATGGCTCGATCGCAGCCGCATGGCCGCTATTCCCATTGGTGGCGACCCGGAGGACTTCGACGCGCTGCGCGCCGATCCGCCGGCATCGATGCAGATCCAGCTCGAGCCTGACCGGATTCACCTGAGCTATGTCGGAACCTTCCTGCCACGGGCCGGGCCGCTGGTCCGTGTCCTCCTGCGTGCTGTCCACGCGTTGAAGAAGTCCGAGCCGGAGCTCGCGTCCAGACTGCAGCTCAACTTTGTCGGCACCAGCAACCAGCCGGGAGATGTGACCTCCTATCGGGTGCGACCGTTGGCCGAGGAAGTCGGGGTCGCTGAACTGGTGCGGGAGGTTCCCCAGCGAATACCCTTTCTTCAAGCGCTCGCGGTGCTGGCTCAGTCCAATGGCCTGCTGCTCATCGGATCGGACGAGCCTCACTATACAGCATCGAAGATCTATCCCGCGCTGATGTCCGGCCGGCCGTTCCTCTCTCTTTTTCATCATGCGAGCAGTGCCCACGCGATACTGTCGGCCGCCGGCGGAGGGCGCTCCGTCGCTTTCGAGCATCCGCATGAGCTCGAGGCTCTTGTGGGCCCGCTTGCCGAAGCGCTTCGAATTCTGGCGCTTCACCCGGAACAATTGGGTCGGGTGGATCCGGCAGCCTACGCGCCCTACACGGCCGCGGCCGTGACCCGGCGCTTTGCCGAGGTCTTCGATGGCCTTGTCACTCAGCATCAGGATGCGTTGTGTGCCTAAGCCGCCGGTCACCACCTCCGGCGGAGATGGACGGCGCTTGGCGATCGTTGCGTCGCACACGATCCAATATCAGGCGCCGCTCTTTCGAAGCTTGGCAAAGCGCGTCGACCTCACGGTGTTCTTTGCTCATCGCGCTACATCTGTGGATCAGGCCGCGGCCGGATTCGGCGTCGCGTTCGACTGGGATGTCGATCTTCTCTCAGGTTACAAGCACGTCTTCCTTCGCAACATCGCTGCCCAGCCGAGCCTCGGGCACTTCTCCGGCTGCGACACGCCGGAAATCGGCGCACGCCTGCGTGAGGGGTGCTTCGACGCCGTGCTCGTGACAGGATGGCACCTGAAGACGTTCGTTCAGGCTCTTGCCGCGGCCAAGCGTATGGGACTTCCGACCCTCGTCCGCGGCGACAGCCAGCTTGAGACGCCGCGCTCGTTCTGGAGGCGCGGCATGAAGGCTGCGACGTATCCGATGTTCCTGCGTCTGTTTGATGCGGCTCTCTACGTCGGGGAGCGCTCGCGCGCGTACTGGCTGCACTACGGATATCCACCCCGGCGGATGCACTTCTCGCCGCATTGTGTCGATAATGACTGGTTTGCCGCGCGCGCGACACGCGAGGCGCGGGCCGCCTTGCGTGGCCGCCTTAACATCGACGAGGCTGCGAAGGTCGTTCTCTTCGCCGGTAAGCTCGTTCCCTTCAAGCGTCCGCTCGATGTCGTCGCCGCCGCAGGTCGACTTCGGCACAAGGGCCAGAATGTCATCGTTCTCGTTGCTGGCAGCGGACCTCTGGCGGACGAGTTGACGCGTGCCGCCGCTGCGGCCGGCGTATCTCTTCATCATCTGGGCTTCTGCAATCAGTCGGCGATGCCGGCCGCCTATGCGGCATCGGATGTGTTGGTCCTTCCTTCCGACGGCGGAGAGACATGGGGCCTCGTTGCAAACGAGGCGCTCGCATGTGGCCGCCCGATCATCCTCTCGGGTGCGGTCGGCTCGGCTCCGGACCTTGCGGGCGATGGTCGGGTGGGGCGTGTATTTCCGACCGGCAATATCGATGCACTCGCCGTCACCCTTGGCGATATTCTCTGCGATCCGCCGTCACGAGCGAGTATCGCGGCCAAGTCTGAGGCCTATTCGATTGGCGCCGCCGTCGACGGCATCATGATGGCCATCACCGGCGTCAATGGTGGGCGGCGGGTCGCTGCGCTGTGACACATAGACACTAGATGCGAAGCTTCGATCCAAATCTCACGCGCGGACATGGCTTCCACATCCAGCGCTCGTTGCTGCCTCCCGGCGCGATCGCGGCCGCTCTTGCCTTGCTCGTTCTGGGCGGAGTGGGTCCGAATACCGATCTCGCGTTCGTCTCGATCGTCGTTCTGATCGCCGGCTGCCTGCTGCTCTGGCGGCCGGGCGAGCCGCCGATCCTGCTCTTCATATTTATGCTTCCGTGGCTTCAGGGAGCCATCGCATCCTTTCATGCCAATTGGCTTGGCATGAGCGTGGATGACTTCGCGCAGTTTCCCGCCGACACGCGGACAGCCATCCTGCTGACGCAGGCAGGTCTTCTTACACACGCCGTTGGCTTGCGTGTCGGGGCAGGTCCATGGCGCCGCCATGATGTAAATCTGATGCGCGAACAGGCCTTGGCTCTGCCCATGCGACGATGGGGTCAGGGTTATGTGTTGGCGTGGGGTGTCAGCTTTGCCGCCCTCACCTTTGCGTGGTTTGTCCCGGGGCTGTCACAAATCCTCCTCGCGTTACCGACGCTCAAATGGGCGTTCTATTTCATGCTGGCCTATGCAGCGTTCTGCGGAGCGCCGGGCGGCAAACATATATTTGCTGCAGCCTTTCTCGTAGAACTCGCGTTCGGGATCGGTGCGTTCTTCTCCGACTTCAAGACGGTTATCTTCGTCACGACGTTTGCGGCGGTGGCCTCGGGACGCCGCATGACGGCAAAGCGGCTTGTCAGCATCGGCGCGCTCACAATGCTCGTTCTCGCTCTGGCCATCGTTTGGACTGCCGTAAAGGGCGACTACCGCCGCATCGTGTCGGAGGGGCAGGCAGCGCAAATCGTCTCGCTCGACTACACGGCGCGAATTGGCCAACTAGGGGGACTGGTTGTCGAGCTCGATGCGTCTGCATTCTCCGGAGCCTTCGACAAATTGCTGCGCCGGATAACATATGTCGAGCTCTTCGGGGCAACGATCGACTACGTTCCAAACTATGTGCCGCATCAACGCGGTGCCATCCTATGGGATGCGGTATCGCGCCCGTTCATGCCGCGCCTGTTCTTCCCCGACAAAGCGATTATCGAGGACAGCGTCCGCACAAACGAGTTCACTGGAATGAAGGTATCCGGTGCTGAGCAGGGCACCTCGATCAGTCTGGGATGGGTCGCGGAGGCTTATATCGACTTCGGCCGCTATGGGATGTTTTTGTCGATCCTGGCCATCGCCACCTTATGCGGTGCGATCTACCGTGGATTCATGAGGTGGCAGCCCACACGTGGTCTATTGGGGGCGGCTCTCGCAACGGCCATACTGCAGGGAGCGGGCTTTCTTGAGACCAGCATAACGAAGCTCTTCGGGAGCATGATCGTTTCGCTTCTGATGGCCTGGTTGCTCGTGAAGCTCGTATTGCCGCGCGTCACGCCATGGTTGCTGACAACATCGATCCGCCGCCTGCGCTGGTGATGCTGACCCGCCCTATATCTCGAAATGAGCTGGCCGCGTCATCGCAGGCGATCGACGTCACGCATATTGTCGCGGGCTTGGCGAAGGACCAGGGTGGGCCGTCCTACAGCGTACCGTCTCTGGCAGCAGCGCTCGCGCGGCGCGGGGTCGACGTGCGTCTGCGCAGCGTCGAGACGGGAGCTGCGCCCGGTAACCGCGCATCGTGCCCGGCGCACGGTCTGCACCCTGCAGATGGCAATCTTCTGGGCAAGGTCCTGCGATCCTCTCAGGATCTCAAGCGAGCTCTTTCTGCTGATGTTCAGGGTGGTTCGATCCTGCACACGCACGGTCTCTGGCTCATGCCCAATGTGTATCCAGCCCAGCTCAAGCAGCGATCGGATAGCGACGTTCTGATCGTCCATTCGCCGCGAGGGATGCTAGCGGCTGAGGCTCTCAAAATATCTTCATGGAAGAAGCGGCCGTTCTGGTCGCTGCTCCAGCGTTCGGCGCTTGAGGCTGCCGACTGCATTCATGCCACTGCCGCATCGGAGTACGAGGAGATTCGGGCTGCAGGCCTCAAGAACCCGATAGCGATCATCCCGAATGGCGTCGACCTGCCGCTTCTTGCGGACATGCCGCGGTCGGGAGGTCGAAACAACGTCATACTGTCCTTCGGCCGCATCCATCCCAAGAAGGGGCTTGATCGTCTAGTACGCGCCTGGGCCCAGCTCGAGCTCGAGTTTCCAACTTGGCACCTGCACATTGTTGGGCCCGCAGAAGTTGGTCACGACAAGGAGCTGAGTGCTCTCGCGCTGACACTCCGGGCGCGGCGAGTCGCCATCGAGGGCGCTGTCTACGACGCAGGGGAGAAGCTCCGCACGTATCGCGAAGCCAGCCTCTTCGTCCTTCCGACGCTCAACGAGAATTTCGGCCTGACTGTTGCGGAAGCGCTCGGCGCGGAGCTGCCGGTGATTTCCACCAAGGGTGCCCCTTGGGCCGGGCTTGAAAGCGAGCGCTGCGGCTGGTGGATCGATCATGGGGTGGATCCGCTCGTCGCGACCCTGCGGAATGCCATGTCGATCGATTGCGAGGAGCGGCGCGCCATGGGCAGGCGCGGCCGCCACTGGATGGCACGCGAATTCGGCTGGGATCGGATCGCGAGCGACATGCTGGACGTATATTGTTGGCTGAAGGGGGGCGGCACGCCGCCTGTGACCGTGAGATGCGCATGATCGCGGCGATGCCGGTGGCGCTGGTGCCTGGACTCTGCAGCATGGCTGCTCTCATCGGAGCTTCTGCGTGAGCGTCATTCTCGGCCTGAATGCGTTTCACGCCGATGCAGCAGCCTGTCTTCTGATCGACGGGAAGCTCGTTGGTGCCGTTGCCGAGGAGCGACTTGGCAGTCGGGAAAAGCATACCTCGCGCTTTCCCGAGAACGCGATCCGTTGGCTCCTCACGAGCAACGGTTTGCGCTTGCGGGATGTGACGCATGTGGCCTTGCCGCGGAATCCGAACGCCAATCGCCTAGCCAAGGTGGCGTGGGTCGCTATGAACCCAGTGAGGGGCGTTGCCGCCGCCCTCGAACACTTCAATCGCAGCCAGAAGACGGCTTCCATGCTCGATCGTCTCGCCGCGATCTGCGATGAGAATCCGGCAACGGTGGCTTTCGAGACGGTCAACGTCGAGCATCATCTCGCGCATATCGCGAGCGCCTACTACCTCTCGCCGTTCGACGGCATGGCCGCAGGACTGTCCTATGATGCTTCGGGCGACTTCGCCTCTGCCATGGCCGCGCGATGTGAAGGCAATCGGATAGAGATTCTGGATCGCGTAACGCTGCCGGACAGTCTCGGCTTCTTTTACACCGCGCTGTGCCAGTTCATTGGCTTCGATCAGTTCGGTGAAGAGTACAAGGTCATGGGACTCGCTCCGTACGGCGATGACCGATACGCGGATTTGATGCGTGAGATGGTCAAGACGTCGGATGGCGGTTGGTTCCGGCTGGGCGGAGGCTATTTCGGTATGCACGAGGGTGGCGAAAGCGGCGATATCGATGCCGATGGCCGCCTTGTCATGGGAAGGCTCTATACCGCCAAGCTCTCCAGGAAGCTGGGTGCACCGCGGCGACGTGACGGTGAGATCTCTCAACGCGAGAAGGACATTGCCCGGTCGACGCAGGTCCGCTTCGAGGAAGTTGCCGTGCATTGCCTCAACCGTCTCCATCGGGAGGTGCCGACGGAACGCCTGGTCATGGCCGGCGGCTGCGCTCTGAATGGTGTCGCCAATGCGCGCATCCTGCGCGAGACGCCATTCACGACGCCATATCTGCAGGCGGCGGCCTCCGATGACGGGACATGCCTCGGCGCAGCCTATTGGGTTTGGCACAACACGCTCGAGCGGACCGAGCGCTTTCACATGCGTCATGCATTCTGGGGGCCGGAGTATCCGGCATCGCGTCTGCTCCATGCCGCGGACAGATCCGGCGTTCCGATCCTGGATTGCGCCGGCGACGACAAGCTCATTGAAACCGCCTCGGCGCTCATCGCCAAAGGGCGCGTTGTGGGCTGGTACCAGGGACGTAGCGAATGGGGGCCGCGTGCGCTCGGCAACCGATCCATTCTCGCCAATCCCGCCATCCCGACGATGAAGGAAACAATCAATGCGAAGATCAAGCGGCGAGAGTCCTTCCGTCCATTCGCACCGAGCGTCCTCGCGGAGGATGTCGATACGTACTTTGAGCAGAGTGTCGCATCGCCCTTCATGATGCATGTGGTCAAGATCCGATGCGCTTGGCGCGAGCGCCTGCCCGCGGTGACGCACGTCGACGGCACCGGCCGCCTGCAGACCGTCGATCGCGACAGCAATCCGCTCTACTATCGGCTGATCAGTGCGGTAAAGCGCCATACTGGCATCGGCATGGTCCTGAACACGAGCTTCAATGAGAACGAGCCGGTGGTGGATACGCCCGAGCAGGCCATCGATTGCTTCCTGCGGACCGACATGGACGCGCTTTGCCTCGGCAGGCTCGTCCTGATCAAGCCGGAGCGCGGATGAGCGCCAGGAGCCGGAGCATTGCGTGGTGACAGACTTAAGCGCTGACAGCGTGCTTGTAACGGGCGGTGCCGGCTATATCGGCAGCCATGCATGCAAGGCACTCGCTACAGCAGGCTATCGGCCCATCACATACGACTCGCTCGTGACGGGCAATCGCTCAGCGGTTCGATGGGGCCCTTTCGAGCACGGTGATGTCGGTGATATCGGGCGGATTATCCACGTCCTGCAGTCCTACAGACCGGCCGCCATCATGCATTTTGCAGCTTCGGCCTATGTCGCAGAGTCCGTCGCCGAGCCCGAGAAATACTATTCGAACAATGTCGCGGGGACCCTTGCGCTGATGCAGGCTGCGCGGTCGTGCGGCGTGAAGAAGCTCGTATTCTCGAGCACATGCGCGATCTATGGCGAGCCTCAGCAAATGCCAATAGCGGAGGATGCCGGGCAGGATCCCATCAATCCCTATGGCCGCTCCAAACTGATGATCGAGAGGATTCTGCAGGACTACGTGCGGGCCTACGGCATGTCCGCAACCGCGCTGCGCTATTTCAATGCTGCGGGTGCGGACCCCGCGGGCGAGATCGGAGAGGATCACACGCCCGAGACGCACCT
>CAUJKI010000681.1 GCA_963205015.1 Pseudomonadota bacterium | reverse complement strand
TGGGCCTCACGCGAACATTTCAATCCTCGGTTGCCTTTGAGGAACTCAGTGTGTTCGAGAATGTATTGTTGGGAGCTTGGGGTTCGCAAACATCCATCCCGATTGGCGAGCGCTACTTCACCAATCGATATCGGGATCCGGAGTGGCATGGTCGGGTCATTGATACGATAGAGCTGTTTGGTCTGTCGGCCGTGAAGGATGTGAAAGCGAGAGAGCTTCCCTACGGGCTGAAGAAGTTGCTCGGCTTGGCCGTTGGCTTCGCCACACGCCCTTCCGTCTTGTGTTTGGACGAGCCTGTCGCCGGCATGACAAATGCTGAAGTCGAGCGCATGATCTCTACGTTGAAGGTCATTCGAAAGTCGTTTGGAACGACAATGCTCCTCGTAGAGCACCGCATGCCAGTGGTTATGGGTGTGTGTGATAGGATTATCGTGCTGAACTTCGGCGAAGTCATTGCGACTGGCACGCCCAGCGAAGTGAGCCAGAACCCCCTTGTCCATGAGGTCTATTTTGGCAGCCAGTGACGCCGAAGTTCCACTTGTGGAGTTCAGGAACGTATCCGCGCACTATGGCGGAGCTCTCGCTGTTTCAGATATCTCTCTTAAAGTACCGAAGGGAGAAGTCGTTTCGATCGTCGGGCCGAACGGTGCCGGTAAGACCACACTCCTCCGGATCATGTCGGGGGTCCTCAGCGCCAGCAAGGGCGAGTTTTATTTGGATGGCATTGTTCTGCGCTCGCCGACCGCAGACGTTCTGGTACGCAAGGGCATCGCCCACTCACCAGAGGGGCGGCGCATCTTTCCTTATATGTCTGTCCGCGACAATCTTTTGATGGGCGCGTTTACGGTAAGGGACAAATCCGTCATCGCGGAGCGGCTTGCCGCTGTCTTTCGCATGTTTCCGATCCTACAACAGCGCGCCAGTCAGGAAGGTCGGAGCCTAAGTGGAGGACAGCAGCAAATGCTGGCTATTGGTCGCGCGTACATGTCTGGACCGCGGCTTCTGCTTTTGGATGAGCCGACCCTGGGACTCGCGCCTAAGATCGTACGCGAAGTTGGTGAGATCGTGCGAGCGATGCGCGCTACAACAACGATCGTGCTGGTAGAACAGAATGCCGAGCTGGCACTTGAGCTGGCGGATCGCGTCCATGTCGTGGCTCACGGACACCTCATTGCATCCGGGCCTTCAGCCGAGATCCGAGCATCGAGTGTCATTCGGGAAGCCTACCTCGGAACCTAGTCGAAGGCCGGACCGGCGCGTCAGCTCCCGATTCGGAGAGCAGCGATCTATTCCGGCGCGGTTTACCTCACTGGCGGTATGACGATCAGCCGGCCGACTTGCTCTGCGCTGGCGCCAGGAGTACGTTCATCGCTTCCTCCACCGTGCCGTGCACGACCGGGCCTAGTTGGCCCTTGATCCGCCTGTCATACATCCGGAGCGCGTTTCGAGCGCGCCTGGATGCGGTATATCGCTCCCGTGGATGACGTCGCGATTACTGCTCAAACCCCAGTCGGGGCCGTTTCCGTCAATCGCCGTGCGGGATTTTCCGTACTTCATCGGCCATTGTTCCGTTCAATTTGCCATATTCTTCAGAGTGTGAAATCGCTGTTTCGAATGTCTGCTGCGCGGCGAGCCAAGCTGAAGAGCCGTGCTGGGCAAAAAGGGACAGGAATAAATCCGCATGCGCAAGACAAAGATGCTTCATTTCGCCTGGTTTGGTTCGGCGGGCGCCCACGCTTGGAACGTACAGGGAGGTTCCTCTTACGAGTGGCTTCGGAGCGATCTCTATGTGGACATTGCTCGGCTTGCGGAGCGCTCGTTCATGGACATGGTCCTGCTCGCCGATCTTCCTGCGATCCCCGCGGCGTATGGCGGCAACAACGACTTCTACGTCCGGCACGGCCTCGATATTCATCTCGACCCATCACCCATTGTGAGCATGATGGGGGCCGCAACAAAGCACATCGGGGTTGGTGCGACTCTCTCCACGAGCCTCTATCCGCCATATCTTCTCGCTCGACTTATGGGGACATTGGATCACCTTACTTCCGGTCGTACAGCCTGGAACATCGTGACATCCGCCAGCACGATGGCGGCACAGAACGATGGCCAGGACGATCTTCGCCCGCATGACGAGCGCTATGACATCGCTGATGAGTATGTCGATCTCGTTCGGAGGCTATGGGATAGCTGGGAGCCCGACTCCCTCCTCCACGATCGCGAGAGTGGTGTTTTTGCGGATGCCAGTAAAGTAAAGCCCATCCATTTCGCCGGAAAATATTTCAAATCGCGCGGACCTTTGAGCGTACCACCCTTGCCGCAGCGATATCCTGTGATCGTCCAGGCTGGAACATCAACTCGCGGGCAGGCATTCTCGGCATCGAACGCCGATATGGTGATTGCGCACAAGAATACGCTGTCTGACATGAAGGCGTATGTGTCGCAGTTCAGAGGTGCTCTCGAAACGGCCGGCCGTGATCCATCGAGCTGCAAAATCTTCTTCTCCATTAAGCCGGTCATGGGAGACACCGAGCAGATGGCAAAAGATTTATGGGACCAGAACTATGCGAACGCGAGCGTTGAGAGAGGGCTGAGCTACCTTTCCGGTACATTGAATATGGATCTATCAAAGCTCGATCTGAATGAGCCTCTGCCGGCAGACCTTCCCGTCAGCGGAATGATTGGCAAGCTGCTGCAATATACTCAGGCGAACAAGAGTATGCCTCTACGAGAGATTGCGAAGCACGAGGCCATGTACGAAACGTATCCGATCTGCGGCACGCCCGAATATTGTGCAGATGTCATCGAATACACCGCAAGTGAAACCGGCGCGGATGGCTTCCATTTTCGTCCGGCAGGTTCTGTCGGTGACATTTGCTATCTCATGACAATTGCAACCAAACTGATGCCCATTCTGCAGCGGCGAGGTCTGGCCCGAAGCAGCTATAGCGGGAGCACACTCAAGGAGAATCTGTTTGCGTTCTGACGGATGCGGGAGCGGTGCATCAGCTTGATGGCCGCGGCTTCGGAAATCCCGGACCGGGCACCGCTATCCGGCATGACTGGCTGCTGTTTCTTGTCAGGTCCGGATCCGTGAAGAGGAAGATTCCGGTCGTTGCATGAAACTGCGGGAGAGCTAACTGAGTGTTCCGTTGGCCCCGGATGGCTCGTGAAGCTCCGAACTTCACGAGCCCCATGTGCCGATTGTCAATCGCGTGGACGCAGCCTAGCGACATCTGCCTCGGGATACATGACCTCGGCACCATCACGGAAGCTCCAGTCCTTCATGATGCCCTTGCCCCCTTCGATGGCCAGTGTTCCGACGAAGGTGCCATAGGTGAGCTGATGATCCGAAGCGCGCATCGTCATCGGACCAACAGGCGTTTCGATCCTCAAATCTTCAAGAGCAGGGATGATACTATCTGCAGAAGCGTCCTTCGCCTTCTTGAGCGCGTCCCCCACGAGGGCACCTGTGACGTAGCCAATGAACGAGCCGTGGCGCGGATAGTCGTTGTACTTTGCTTGGTAGTCCGCGACGAATTTCTTGTGTGCGGGATATTCGATCGAGTACCAGGGATAGCCGTTGACGATCCAGCCCTTCGGCGCTTCCTCCTTCATGATGTCGACCCACTCGGGCTGCCCTGTCTCGTAGCCGAGCACGGTGCGGCCTTCGAACAGTCCGCGTGGCTCGCCTTCACGAACGAACTTCACGAGATCAGCGCCAAACAGCACATTGAAGATGCCATCCGGCTTGGCCTTCTGCAGTGCCGCTACCGTGGGGCCGGCCTCGATCTTACCTAGTGCCGGAAACTGCTCCGCGACGACTTCAAAGCCTGGAACCTGCGCGGACATCATTTGTTTGAAGTTCTCCGCGGCCGCGTGTCCGTACTCATAATTCGGCGCGACGATCGCCCACCGTTTCTTGCCCAACTTTGCGGCCACATCCGTCATGGTCTTGACGATCATGTATGTGTTGGATCGAAGGCGGAACGTATAGCGGTTGCCTTGGGCCATCGTCAGCGCATCGGAAGCGGCCTGCGAGCAGATGAAGACGACTTTCTTTTGCTTCGCGAAGTCTGAGAGCGCGAACGCCACCGGAGAAACGAAGCCCCCTACGATCAGGCTGACATTGTTGCGTGTTACGAGATCCTCGGCTGCTCTCACCGCGTCCGCGGGTGTACCGCCGTCGTCCTGGCTGACAATCTCGATCTTCTGACCGCGGATGCCACCTGCTGCATTGATTTCATCAATGGCCTGCCGAAAGCCATTCCGCCACGGGACGGTAATGGCGGGGAAACGACCAAAACTGTTCACCTCCCCGATGCGAATCGGACCCTGCTGAGCGACTACCTCCGTAGTCGCGAAAGGAGCTGCGGTCATGAGCGCTGCGATAGCAAGCGCGACGCGGCGGCGGGTTAAAGCGGACATTCTCGGGTTCCTCCTCACATGTACTGAGCTGCTGACTGCGAAAAAGTAGGACCGGCTCACGTAGTTAGACGGCGAGATAGGCTCGTCTGATCTCCTCATTGTCGAGAAGCTCGCTAAGGGCGCCGGCAAATCGGATCTGCCCTTTCTCGATCACATAGGCTCTGTCGGAGATGGCCTTTGCGAAGGATAGATTCTGTTCCGACAGGAGCACGGTCAGGCCCTGACGCTTCAGCTCCTTGAGAACCTCGACCATCTGTTGGACGATCACCGGCGCGAGGCCTTCGGACGGCTCGTCCAGCAGGACGGTCGAAGGATTGCCCATCAGGGTACGCGCGATGCTGAGCATCTGTTGCTCGCCGCCGGACATGTGGCCACCCGAGCGATCGCGCATCCGTGCCAGGTTCGGAAAAAGCTCGAAGAGGCGATCAACCGTCCAATGTGGAGCATCGGTGCGCGGTGCTTGCCGGCCAACTTCGAGATTCTCCATGACGGTGAGATCGGTAAAAATCCGCCGGTCTTCGGGCACGTATCCGAGGCCGAGTCGCGCAATGCTGCTGGGGCGCAAATCGCGAATGCTGCGACCTTGAAACTCGATCCTGCCTGTTGCTTTGGCGAGCAGATTGACGACAGACTTGAGGGTCGTCGTCTTGCCGACGCCATTGCGGCCGAGCAAAACGACGATTTCGCCTTTTCGGACATCGAGATCGATCCCGAACAAGACCTGAGCCTGGCCATACCATGCGTTGAGCTCCGAGACGGCCAACATCGGTTTCATGCGGTGGCGCGCTCCATAGAGCCGGGATCTTCGTCACCGAGATAGATCTGCCGTACTTTCGGGGAAGCGCGGACATCGGAGGGCGAACCTGCCGCTACGATCTGCCCTCGATCGAGGACAATGATCCGGTGCGC
>CAUJKI010000680.1 GCA_963205015.1 Pseudomonadota bacterium | reverse complement strand
GCTCCGTGCTGAGCCTTGGCTCGCCATCAGCGACGACGCCTGCCTTCGCGGTGGTACCACCCATGTCGAACGCAATAAGGTTTGCAATACCCTCCGAATGCCCCAGCGCCGCAGTTGCGACAATGCCGGCGGCAGGTCCGGACTCGATCAGATGCACCGGAAAGCGCTTGGCGTTAACGGGGGAGGTCAGGCCGCCGTTCGATTTCGTGATTGCGAGTTCCTCGACGCCGCGCTCACCGACCTGCGCTGCGAGGTTCTGGATATAGCTGGATACGACCGGCCCAATGTACGCATTGACAGTGGTCGTGCTGGTCCGCTCGAACTCTCGAAATTCCCGGCAGACGTCGCTGGATCGCGTGACGAACACGTCAGGCAATGACTTGGTGATCGCACTCTCGATCAGACGCTCATGCTCATCGTTGGCATACGAATGCATGAGGGAAATGGCCACCGCTTGCACATTCGCGGCACGAATTGCCTCTATGATGATACCAAGGCCGCGGGCATCGAGGGCTTTCTCGATAGTACCGTCTGCGAGCGTCCGCTCGTCCACCTCAAAACGCAACGCCCGCTCAGCCAATGGCTCTGACACGACCGGACGCAAGTCATACAGACGAGGCCGCGCCTGCCGCCTTAAAGCCAGCACGTCCCGAAAGCCCTTCGTGGTAATCAATGCGGTCTTCGCCCCGCGCCGCTCGATCAGAGCGTTCGTTCCAACCGTCGTCCCGTGAAACACCCGCGCAGGTTTCGCGCGAGAGCGCGATGCATACCTGTCGACACCGGAAATTGCAGCGATCGCCGGATTTGCAGGAGTGGATGGCAGCTTGAACGCCGCTGTCACCGCACCCGTCTCGAGATCGAGAGCCAGCACATCGGTAAAGGTACCGCCTACGTCAATACCAAGCGCGATACCTTTGTTGCGATTGACTTCTGTCATTGTATCCTGGTGTTTTGCAGTTGAGTGAGCCCGCCCTTAGGCAACCGCGTCAATCCTCTGGCCAGTAGACTCCAGATGCCGTGCGGCTGCGGTGAACGGCCTCAATGTTTGCGACCGCATCATTGTCGGTTTCAGAGACGATGAAAGCCAGAAGGCTCTCCAGGAGAGCGATCATGGCCAGCATCGAGGGAAAGAACTGAGGCGTCGAGGTCGGCGCGAGAAGCAGCACATCGGCATCGGCTGCGATGGGAGAAGCGCGACTGTCGGTCAAAGAAATAAGCTTGGCTCCTCGCGCCTTGGCATTCCGCGCCGCCTCGACCGTGTCTCGACGATACGGCCTATAGGTCGCCGTAAACAGAACATCTTTGTGATCGATCCGCTGAAGATCATCGAGCGGGATGCTCGACTGCTGAGGCACAAAGAGCAGGTTCGGTATGGCCATGCGTCCGACGTAGTAGAACCCATGCATGGACGCGTAGCAGCTTCCCATACCGAGCACGTAAGCATTGCGCGCCTTGATGATCATCCGAGCGGCGCGCTTCAAATCTGCAGCGGATGTCGTCGAGAACAGTGTTGCGACATTTGAGATCGACGTTTCGGCGAGCTCCCTGAACAGCTCCCCATGGGTACCAGCGCGGGAGAAACCCTGAAGGCTCCGCGCACGGTCGGGTATCGAATCTCCGCCGCGTCGCATCGCCTCGCGAAAAGGCTGACGAAATTCCTCAAAGCCCTCAAAGCCTAGCGCCTGAGCAAGCCGAACGAGCGTATTCGGCGGCACATCAGCCGCCTGCGCAATCTGGCGCATCGACGTGACGGCGATTTCGTTGGGGTGATCGAGAAGGTAGCGCGCTGCAGAGCGAATGCGCGGCGACAGCGATGGGAATGACGCCTGCAGCTCCGCAATGAGGGCATCCGGCGTGTTTGCAGGCACCTTGCCGTTTTTCGTTGCAGCCTTGGCTCGGAGATCACTCATCGCGTACCATCCGTTCCGTATTGACCACTATCCGGAACGTATGTACCATCATGACAGCTTTTTGCAACAGTGAATCCGGACGCCATCACCGAAATGACCGCAGATCTTCCACGGCAGGCCGAAGTCATCGTCATCGGTGGCGGCATCATCGGCTGCTCGACCGCGTACCATCTGGCGAAGCTCGGCAAGACAGATGTCGTGTTGCTGGAGCGCTCCAAACTTGGCAGCGGAACGACTTGGCATTCGGCAGCCATGGTGCGTCAGCTTCGCTCCACCAATAGCCTCACGCAGTTGGTCCGCTACAGCACCGAGCTCTACAAATCGCTCGAGGGAGAGACGGGGCAGTCTGCTGGCTGGATATCGTGTGGCTCACTCAGCATCGCGACCAATCCGGATCGCCTTATGCACATTCGGCGCCAAGCCTCGCTGGCGCGGGCATTTGGGATCGACTCGCGCGAGATCGACCGATCGAAGATTCAGGAGCTGTGGCCCATCGCCGAGACAGGCGATGTGATCGCAGGCATCCTGACACCGAGCGATGGACGCGTAAGCCCAATGGATACGCTGGCCGCGCTTTCCAAGGGCGCACGCAGTCGCGGTGTTCACATCCACGAAGATACTGAGGTCCAGAATTTCGAGATCGTAAACGGCCGCATAGCGGCAGTAATCACTTCGCGCGGTCGCATTCAGTGCGAGACAGTAGTCATGTGCGCGGGACTTTGGTCCCAAGCACTTGGGCGGCTGGCCGGAGTTTCGGCTCCCCTACATGCCTGCGAGCACATGGCCCTGATCACGAAGCCGTTTCCGGGCATCTATAACGCCATGCCCATTCTCGGCGATCACGATAACCACATGTATATCCGCGATGAGGCTGGCGGCCTCATGGTCGGCTGCTTCGAACCGCAGGCGACGCCGGTCAGCCTACAGAGCCTACCCAAGCGCTTTTCCTTCGACCTGCTGGAGCCGAACTGGGAAACATTCGATCCGGTCATGCAAGGGGCCCTGCGACGCATACCCGCGCTCGAGACCGCGGAAGTGCGAATGCTCCTCAATGGTCCCGAGAGCTTCACGCTGGACAACAGCTTCATGATGGGCGAAGCGCCGGAGATTGGCGGCTTCTATCTCTGCTGCGGAATGAATTCCGTTGGCATGGCAAGCGGAGGTGGAGCGGGGCGCGCGCTTGCGGAGTGGGTTATCGGCAAGCAGCAGTCCATGGATTTGACAAGTGTTGACGTGCGGCGCTTCTCCTCGATCCGCAACAACCTGCGCCTGCTGCGCGATCGCTCTGCCGAGAACCTCACGCTTCATTATGCGATCGGGTACGCCGGCCGCACATTTGACACCGGGCGCAACCTCCGCCTGACGCCGATCCATCAGGCTCTTCAAGCAGACGGTGCCCACTTCGTCGAAAGGTCTGGTTGGGAGCGAGCGGCCTGGTTCCAACCGAAGAGCAAGAAGGTCGAGCCGGAGCTATCTTTCTCTCGCACTCCGTGGTTCGAATGCGTGGCCGTAGAGCATCGCGCTGTCCGCGAGAATGTCGGCGTTATCGATCAATCGACGTTCGGCAAACTTCACGTAAAGGGACGCGATGCGGAAGCATTCCTGCAGCGACTTTGTGCAGGTGATGTCGGCATCGCGCCGGGGAGACTGATCTACACGCCCATACTCAATTCCCGTGGCGGCTACGAAAGTGACGTTGTCGTCATGCGACTGGCGCCAGACGCCTTTCAGATCACGACCGGAACGGCACAAGCACGGCGAGACCTTCATATACTCGACAGTGCTATCCTGCCGGATGAGTTCGTAACAATCACGGATGTGACCAGCGCCTATGGCGTGATCAGCGTTGCCGGGCCGCAATCGCGACAACTGATGGAACTGCTCAGTCCCGATGACTTTACGAACGACAGGTTTCCCTTTCTTTCGCATCGCGAGATCGAAATCGGCGGCACCGTTGCCCGTGCCGCTCGCCTCTCCTACACCGGTGAGCTTGGTTGGGAGATCTATGTTTCATCCGAGGCTGCCTTGCCCCTCATGCGGGCCGTGCTCGAGGAAGGGGCTCAGCTAGGCCTTCGCAACGTTGGCGCATTCGCGCTGGACAGCTTGCGCCTCGAGAAGGGCTTTTGCTCTTGGGGCCATGATATCGGACCTGACGATACGCCACTCCACGTCGGTCTCGGTTTCACGACGAAGCTGAAATCACGACTGAAGTTTGTAGGCCGCGAAGCGCTCGAAGCACAGAAGGCCGCCGGCCTGACACGACGGCGCGTCAACATCCTCCTCGAAGATCCGGATGTGATGCTTCTCGGCACGGAACCCATCGTCATCGACGGCGCCTACAGCGGGCAGGTCATGTCGGCATCGTATGGCCACACTCTCGGCGGCTCCGTCGGCATCGGCTTCGTGAAGCTCGGCACCAAGGAGCTGTCGGACGCCCTCGAAGGCAAAACGTGGGAGGTCGAGGTCGCTCTGAAGCGCTACCGCATCCGCCCCTCACTTTCGGCATTCTACGATCCCAAAAGCCTTCGCTCTCGCGAGTGAAGTTCCAAAAGCGTTGGTTCCAGCGAGGAGCACAACTATGGCTGACAAAAGCGGGCTACGAGCGCAGGCGAACGACAACAAGAACGCTCTCGTCTATCACCCGGATCCGACGTCGATCAGAACGGGCAGAGAGGCACGGCTACAGTATAGGCTCAACAAAGTCGCCCCGTTCACGCAGACGACCGGCCTGGCAAATGGCTTCATGCAAGGCAGTCCGGTCATCATTCCTTCGGCGCTGGCGCTCGACTTTCTGACGATGTGCCAGCGAAATTCCAAACCATGTCCGGTGATCGCCGTATCAGGCACCGGCGACCCGTCCCTTCCTACGCTCGGTGCCGACATTGACGTTCGAACGGACATCGGCGGCTATCGCATCTGGAGACACGGCGAGCTCAGCGAGGAGGTGACGGACATCCGCCACCTATGGCGCAACGACTTCGTTACGTTTGTGATTGGATGCTCATATTCGTTCGAAGATGCATTGCTTCGAGATGGGCTTGAACTGCGGCACCACACAGAGAACGTGTGTGTCCCCATGTATCGCACGAATATTCCGCTGGTGTCGGCGGGGCCGTTCTCCGGCGAGGTGTGTGTATCGATGCGTCCATTCCGCGCCCGCGATGCCATACGCGCCATCGAAATCACAAGTCGATTTCCATTGACGCACGGTTCCCCACTGCACATCGGCGACCCGCGCGAAATCGGGATTGAGGATCTATCGAAGCCATTGGTAGGCGATCCCGTGACGGTCCGACCGGGTGAACTCCCCGTGTTCTGGGGATGCGGCATTACTCCTCAGTATTCCTTGCTGTCCGCAAAGCCGGAAATCGCCATCACACACAAGCCCGGCTGCCTTCTGATCTCGGACGTGTTGTCGGCATCAGATGCGCTTGACATGCCGCGGGCAGCGAACATGAACCTGCCTTAGAGCCCATTGTTCTGACGCTTCTCCGAGCGCCCAACATCAACACCAACATTGGTTAGTGAGTTATGTGGGAAATCGCGACGCAGATTCTGACCGGCCTGGCTTCTGCGTCGAATCTGTTCCTGGTAGCTTGCGGCCTCACCCTCATCTTTGGCGTCACCCGCGTCGTCAACTTTGCGCACGGCAGCATCTATATGCTCGGTGCCTACGCGATGGTGACGTTCGTCACGCCCATGAGGGAGCATCTTGGCTCGACTCTGGGATTCTGGGCTGCCATCGCTGCTTCTGCCATCTTCGCCGCTGTCGTCTCTGCAGCAATCGAAGTGATCTTGCTGCGCCGTCTCTATCGCTCCAACCACCTGTTCCAATTGCTCGCAACATTCGGCGTGGTTCTGATAGTTCAGGACCTCGTCATACTGATTTGGGGTGCCGAAGACATTCTAGGCCCTCGCGCCCCGGGCCTCACGGGGTTCGTACAGCTCGGAGAGCACCGCTTTCCGACCTACAGCGTCTTCATGATCGCTGTTGGGCCGATGGTCTTCCTTGCTCTCTGGTTAATCCTCCACCGGACGCGTTGGGGGACATTGATACGTGCGGCAAGCCAAGACAAAGAGATGGTCGGCCTCCTGGGGGCACGCGATAGCCTCCTCATGACCAGTGTGCTCGCACTTGGTGGCGCTCTCGCAGGCCTCGCAGGCGCCCTTCAGATACCGATGCAGCCTGCCAACGCCTTCATGGATGTCAGCATCATCACCGAGGCGTTCGTCATCACAGTCATCGGCGGCATGGGCAGCATGACGGGAGCCTTTCTCGCGGCCATCATGGTTGGACTGATTCAAGCGCTCGGGATTCAACTTTTTCCGAAAAGCACGCTCGTCCTGATATTCGTGGTAATGGCGATCGTGCTCATCATTCGACCTTGGGGCCTGCTTGGACGCCCCGAAGTCGAGGTTGGCGGCGCTATCGGCGAGCCGCCTGAGCGAATCCTCTCTCCACGCATGACGCGCTTCGCATTGGGCGCGCTCGCGATCTTCCTTCTGTTCGCTCCCTATTTCTTGTCGCAGTACCATGTTGGGCTGCTCATCGAGGTTCTTCTCATGAGCCTCTTCGCGTTCAGCCTCAACTTCATCATGGGAAATGGCGGGCTCGTATCGTTCGGCCATGCAGCGTACTTCGGTCTGGGCGCTTACGGCGCTGCGCTCGCAGTCTATCACTGGCGCTGGCCCATGGAGGCAGCGCTCGTTCTGGGACCACTCGCTGCTGCTGCCGGCGCACTCATCTTCGGATGGTTTGTGCTCAGGCTCGCTGGCGTCTATGCCGCGATGCTCACACTCGCTATTGCGCAGATCCTTTGGTCTCTGGCCTTCCAATGGAATGAATTCAGCGGCGGTGACAACGGCATTAATGGGGTTTGGCCATCGGCATGGGCGCAGTCTCGCGTAGTCTTCTATTACGTGGTCCTGGCTCTATCCGTAACAGCGATCGGCGCATTGTGGCGCGCTACGAAGGCTCCTCTTGGCTACACGTTACGGGCTGGAAGAGATTCACCGCGGCGGTGCGAAGCAATAGGTATCAATCTACTCATGCACCGCTGGGCAGGCTTCGTCTTAGCTGGCGCGGCCGCCGGTCTCTCGGGCGCACTGTTCGCCTTCTCCAAAGGAACGGTCGACACGCACGTCCTGTCGGTCTCCATGACGGTGGACTCTCTCGTCATGGTCCTGATCGGTGGGGTCAATGCCATCACCGGCCCACTCATGGGAGGCACCATCTACCCGCTCCTCAAGGCATATATCATGCCGCTTACAGATGCCTGGCGGATGTTCCTCGGCGCCGTGATTCTTCTTACGGTGCTGCTGTTCCCCCAAGGCTTAGCCGGGTTCTTGAGCAGACTCTCACGTCATCTCAATTCGTCGACGAACTCGGCGGGTGTGTCTCTGCGCGTGGTTGGTGAGAGAGGCTGATGACAAAACTTCTCGAAGTCCGCGATCTCTCCAAGTCATTCGGCGGTGTCAAAGCAGTATCGAACGTCAGCCTTCAGTTAGATGAGGCCGAAATGGTGGCCATCATCGGCCCCAACGGGGCGGGGAAGTCGACCTGCTTCAACATGTTGGGCGGTCAACTCGTGCCTGACACAGGCGTCATCTCATTGAGGGGCACTTCGATTGCGGGCTTGCCACCAAGGGCAATTTGGCGCCTGGGCGTAGGGCGGACGTTTCAAGTTGCTTCGACATTCGGCTCCATGACCGTCAGCGAGAATGTCCAAATGGCACTCGCATCACTGCACTCGGATACGGCGCGACCTTGGTCTCGAATGCACGACCTCTACCGGGCGGAGGCATTGCAGCTTCTCCAGCGCGTTCAAATGCTGGAGCACGCGGATCGATCGTGCGCGACATTGGCATACGGCGACGTCAAGCGCGTCGAAATCGCGATCGCCCTCGCGAATGCTCCAAGCTTGCTTCTTATGGACGAGCCTACTGCCGGCATGGCGCCGAAGGAGCGGTTCGGCTTGATGGAGCTCGTCACGTCGGTCGTTGCAGAGCGAAGCGTGGCCGTCCTGTTCACAGAGCACGATATGGATGTCGTGTTCGGCTATGCG
>CAUJKI010000679.1 GCA_963205015.1 Pseudomonadota bacterium | reverse complement strand
ATGCGGGCGGCCTACGAGCGCGGCGATCGCGACAAGTACTATGAATTCAACCGTGCCCTGCACGAGGCCATTGTGCGCGGCTCAGGCAATGGCGAGCTCATTCAGCTCTATGCCAGCATGAACGCGCGGATCGCCGCTTTGCGCTATCTCGGCGAAATGAGCGAGAGCGAGTGGGCAGACGGTATGCGCGACCATGAGAAGATTCTGGAGGTCCTGCAGGCTCGCAACGCGAAGGCGATCGGCTCACTCCTCCGCACGCATCTTCGGGACAAGTTCACGCATCTGGTGCGATCCGGATTTGTGGATCAGGAGGACGAGGACGCCGTTTCCTTCGTCGAGAAGGAGTCGGCCTAGGCGGCTCCCGCGGCTTCTCACTCAAGGGCACGTTGAATGGCTACTGAGTTCCCATCGCAGGCGCGCGTAGTAATCATCGGTGGGGGCATCGCCGGATGCTCTCTGGCCTACAATCTCACCAAGCTCGGCTGGTCCGATGTGGTCTTAATCGAGCGGGCGCGGCTAACGAGCGGCACGACATGGCATGCCGCGGGCCTGGTCAATCAGTTGCGCAGCAGTCACACCCTGACCAATCTCAGCCGGCACGGCATCGAGCTCTACGGCGTGCTCGAAGCCGAGACCGGACAGGCCACCGGCTTCAAGCGCAACGGCAGTTTGCCGGTAGCGCGCACGGCCGAACGCTTATTCGAGCTGAAGCGGCTGAGTGCGCTCGCTCGGGTGTTCGGCATCGAAGCCGAGATAATCAGCACGAAGGAGGCCGCTCAACATCATCCGCTGATAGACGTCTCAATCATTGCGGGTGCGCTTTGGATCCCCAAGGACGGGCAGATCAATCCCGTCGATCTAACAACGGCTCTTGCCAAGGGAGCACGTGCGGGTGGCGCACGCCTTTTCGAAGGTGTCCGCGTCACCGGCATCAAAGCCGACACCAGCGTGAAGGCCGTTGTTACCGACCACGGCAGCATCGTTTGCGAATACGTGGTCAACTGCGCCGGCATATGGGCTCGCGAGATTGGAGCGTTAGTGGGAGTCGATGTGCCCCTCTACGCGTGCGAGCATATGTATGTCACGACGGGCTCGATCCCGGCCGTCACATCAGCCCTGCCGGTTGTCCGGGATACGGACGGCTACTGCTACATCAAGGAGGATGCGGGGAAGCTTCTTGTCGGCTGTTTCGAACCCAACGCCAAGCCGCTTCCACTCGATAAGCTTCCGGCGCAGTTCGAGTTCGGCGAGCTTCCCACCGATTGGGATCAGTTTGAGCTGCCTTTCAGCCAGGCGCTCGAGCTCGTTCCCTGCCTTGCGGGCGCTGAGATACGTCACTTCATGAATGGTCCGGAGAGCTTCACTCCCGACAATAAGTTCATTCTCGGTGAAGCGCCGGCGATCAAGAACTTCTTCGTATCTACCGGCTACAACTCCCAGGGCATCCTCTATGGCGCGGGGGCCGGCCGCGCGCTCGCTGAATGGATCGTCGAGGGCGAGCCGACGATGGATCTTGCGGAGGTCGATATCGCAAGATTCCATCCCTTCCAGACCAACGCTCGCTATCTCCATGATCGCGTGCGGGAAAGTCTCGGTCTTCTCTACGCGATGCATTGGCCGCACAGGCAGGTGGAGTCCGCACGCCCCGTGCGTCGTACGCCCTTTCACGAGCGCTTGGCCGACCTCAATGCCTGTTTCGGAGAAACCTCGGGATGGGAACGGGCCAATTGGTACGCACCTGTCGGCGTCAATCCGCACTACGACTATTCGTATGGCCGCCAGAACTGGTTTCCCCATTCGGCGGAGGAGCATCGTGCGACGCGCGAAGGCGTCGCCGTCTTCGATCTCTCGTCGTTCGGCAAGATCATGATTGCGGGCCGCGATGCGGAGCTCGAGCTGCAGCGCATTTGCAGCGCGAACATGGCAGTCGATCCCGGAAAGACCGTCTACACGACGTTCCTCAACGAGAGAGGCGGGATCAACTCGGACCTTACAGTTACCCGCCTAAGCCCGACGCAGTACTACCTCGTGACCGCGACGAGCTCGTTGTCACGCGACCTAACCTGGTTGCAAAGAAATTTCCAGCCCGGCAGCCACGTCACGGCAACTGACGTGACATCGGGCTTTGCGACGCTGGCGGTGATGGGGCCGAAGTCCCGGGAGCTGCTCTCGAGGCTTACCCCGGCCTCTCTTTCCAACGATGCGTTTCCCTTCTCGACGGCACAGCATATCGAGATCGGTTATGGTCGATGCTTGGCGATCCGCGTCACCTTCGTCGGCGAGCTCGGATGGGAGCTCCATATCCCGACGGAGTTTGCCGTAGCGGTCTTCGATGAGCTCATGAAGGAGGGGGCGGCCTTCAACTTGAGGCCTGCCGGCTATCATGCGCTGGACTCGCTGCGCGCGGAGAAAGGCTATCGGCACTGGGGCCATGACATCACGCCGGCGGATACGCCCTACGAGGCGGGCCTCGGTTTCACTGTTGCCCTGGAGAAGCCGGTGGACTTCATTGGTCGTCGCGCATTGGAGCAGCAAAAAACAAGGCAGCCGGCGAAGCGCCTCGTCCATCTCAAGCTGCTCGACCCCTCCCCTCTCCTGATCGGCGACGAACCCATACTGCGCGATGGGGCGATCATCGGCCGTACAACGTCCGGAGCCTACGGGCACACCGTCGGTTGCGCCGTCGGCCTCGGATACATCGAGACGCACGGCCGATCTGCGGGCGAGGTCATCACTCAAGGGAAGCTCGAAATCGATATCGCCGGCGATCGCCATGCGGCCGAACTCTCATTGAAGCCACTCTATGATCCAGCGGGGACGCGGATCAGAAGTTGATGGCGCTGATGCCCCAAGCTCATTCCGGCTCCGGATTGGAAGACGTCTCTCATGGATAAGTCTGGTCACAATTATCGATTGCACGACATCGATCGCGAGACTTTGCTGCATCCGAATACGTCCATAGCGGATCATCTGAGAAAAGGTCCGCACATTGTGTCCACCGCTGACGGCGTCCACATACGTGATGTCGACGGACATCAGATCATCGACTGTGTCGCCGGCCTCTGGTGCGTCAATATCGGCTATGGTCGATCCGAGATGGCGGAAGCGGCCAAATCGGCAATCGAACGTCTCGCCTATTCTCATATTTTTGCAGGGACATCCAACGAGCCGGTCATCCGCCTCGCCGAGCGCATACTGTCTCTTTTGCGCGAGAAAGCGGGCGCAACGGATCTGTCGCGTGTTTTCTTCGGATCGGGCGGCTCCGATGCCAATGACACGAATTTCAAGCTCGTCCGCTACTACAACAACCTTCGTGGAAAGCCGCAGAAGAAGAAAATCATCTCAAGGCTTGGCGCATATCATGGCCTCACCTTCGCCTCCGGCAGCATGACGGGCATCTCGGCGTACCACCGGGCATTCGATCTGCCGCTACCCGATGTATTGCATGTTTCGTGCCCTCATTATTTCCGCTTCGCGAATGATGGCGAGAGCGAGGATGCCTACACCGACCGCCTGGTTGCCGAGATCAAAGCCCTTATCGAAAAGGAAGGATCCGAGACGATCGCCGCCTTCATCGCCGAGCCGATCATGGGCACGGGCGGCGTTCTTCTGCCGCCGCGCGGCTACTTCGAGAAGGTCCAGGAGCTGCTTCGCGCGGAGGATATCCTCTTCATCGTCGATGAGGTGATCACGGGCTTCGGGCGAACCGGTCACTGGTTTGCGACGGGGGCGATGAACCTCAAACCCGATATCGTCACCCTCGCAAAGGGACTGACATCCGCCTATTTCCCCCTGTCGGCGAGCGCGATCTCCGAGCGCATCTGGAACGTTCTCAAGGATGCATCGCCGGAGTTTGGCCCAGTGATGCATGGCTTCACGTATTCCGGGCATCCCGTTGGAGCGAGCCTCGGCCTGGTCAACATCGACATCATCGAGCGCGAGGGATTGGTCGAGCAAGCCGCCGAGGTCGGGAGCTACCTGAAGAGCCTACTCGTGGAACGGGTCGACGATCACCCCTATGTCGGCGAGGTCCGGGGGAGCGGCCAGATGATCGGCGTCGAGCTGATCGCGGACAAAGCTCAGCGTGTATTCTTCCGGCCCGATGCCGGACCCCATCGCGTTCTCGCTTCGAAAGCGCTGGAGCTCGGACTCGTGACGAGAGCCTTGCCGTTCGTTGATGTGAACTCGCTCTCGCCTCCCCTGACTATGACGCGCAGTGAGGCTGAAAGGGCTGCGGACATTTTTGCAGATGCGCTCGCCGCTGTGACGCCGCAGCTGAACGGTCTCGCGGATTCGAGCAAGACAAGCGTCACGGCTGACCGCTTGGGAGATAGACTACTCTATGAGATGTTTTTGAGGATCTAGCTTGGAGCTTCAGAAAGCTATTTCGACTCGTTGCGAACCTATTGATCCTCCCCTCGCGCAAGGCGAGGACGATGGCGGCTGCGATATGACGATACGGCCGCTGGGCCTCTCCGGGACGTACGGCGTTGAGCGTCAGAGTCATTGATGGCCGGCAGGTGCCGAGTTCTTCGGTGCGGTCCGTCGCCATGAACAGTGGGCGTCCTGGCGTTTCGGGCGTCATAGGGCGATCGTAGAGCGTGCGCAGCTCGCAGGCGATATCGCTCGCCCCATAGTGCGTCGGTGCGATCGGCGCGGAGCTTGAGCTCCGGACGCACGCCAGCGAAGGCCAGCGTCGGCTCATGGGTCGTCACCCACAGACAGTATCCTCATCGGCCTGCCAAGTCGATGTCGCGCCGCTAGGCAGCGCGAGCATGTCGTTCTCGGTCCATGCCAGGGTCAGCGACAATCTCACGGAGCAGCGCCTTCTCGAGCGCGGTCTGCACAGAAATCGTGCCGGCCTTGCGGCCATAGTTGATCAGCTTCACGCCGATGATGTCTTCGTTGATGTTGGCGCCAATTGCGGCCTCTTTAGTCTG
>CAUJKI010000678.1 GCA_963205015.1 Pseudomonadota bacterium | reverse complement strand
GCCCGTCCTCAACAAGATCGACCTGCCCGCGGCCGAGCCCGACCGTGTCAAGCAGCAGATCGAGGACGTCATCGGCATCGACGCCTCCGAGGCCGTGCCGATCTCGGCGAAGACGGGAGAGGGCGTCGCCGAGGTTCTCGAGGCCATCGTCACCCGCCTGCCGCCGCCCAAGGGCGACCGGAAAAAGCCGCTCAAGGCCCTGCTCGTCGACAGCTGGTACGACGCCTATCTCGGCGTGATCGTGCTCGTGCGCGTGATCGACGGCACCTTGAAGCGGGGCCAGCGCATCAAGCTCATGGCGAGCGATACGAGCTATCAGGTCGAGCGCGTCGGCATCTTCCGCCCCAAGCAGGAGATGCTGCCTGAACTCGGGACCGGCGAAGTCGGATTCTTTACGGCCGCCATCAAGCAGGTTGCTGACACGCGCGTCGGCGATACCGTCACCGATGAGAAAGTTCCGACAGCAGAGCCGCTCCCCGGCTTCAAGCCGGCGCAGCCCGTGGTCTTCTGCGGCCTCTTTCCTGTCGATGCCGCCGACTTCGAGGACCTGCGCGAGGCCATGGGAAAGCTTCGCCTCAACGACGCGAGCTTCTCCTTCGAGACGGAAAGCTCGGCGGCGCTGGGCTTCGGCTTTCGCTGCGGTTTCCTCGGGCTCCTGCACCTCGAGATCATCACCGAGCGGCTCGAGCGCGAGTTCAACCTCGATCTCATCACGACTGCGCCGTCGGTCATCTACCACCTGCATATGAACGACGGCTCGAAGATCGAGATGCACAATCCGGCCGACATGCCGGACCCCGTGCGGATCGATCACATCGAGGAGCCGTGGATCGAGGCGACGATCCTTGTTCCCGACGAATACCTCGGCGCGGTGCTCAAGCTCTGCCAGGACCGCCGTGGCCGGCAGACAAACCTCACCTACGTCGGCACGCGCGCCATGCTCGTCTACGAGTTGCCGCTGAACGAGGTCGTGTTCGACTTCTACGACCGGCTGAAGTCGGTCTCGCGGGGCTACGCCTCGTTCGACTACCATATTGTCGGCTACGAGGAGGGCGACCTCGTCAAGCTCTCGATCCTGGTTAATGGCGATCCGGTCGATGCGCTCTCGATCATCGTTCACAAGAGCCGCGCCGAGCAGCGTGGCCGCGCCATGTGCGAGAAGCTCAAGGAGCTCATTCCCCCGCACCTCTTCCAGATCCCCATCCAGGCGGCGATCGGCGCCAAGGTGATCGCCCGCGAGACCATCCGCGCGCTCAGGAAGGACGTGCTCGCCAAGTGTTATGGCGGCGATATCACGCGTAAGCGAAAGCTCCTCGAGAAGCAGAAAAAGGGCAAGAAACGGATGCGCGAGTTCGGCTCCGTGGAGATCCCCCAGGAGGCTTTCATCGCGGCGCTGAAGATGGAAGAAAACTGAGCGCCTTCAAACCGATCCATCAGCAAATAGTTGTGCTGGATGTTTTCTTTAGGCTGTCATAAACTTCCCGTAGAGCAACCGCATCCAAGCGGTGATCGATGGGAGGTCCTATGATGGTGCGACGTTTCAGGCACGCCTTCGCGGGCGTGGCGGCGAGTGTTTTTCTGGCAACGCCGGCGCTGGCGCAGACAGAGATCCAGTGGTGGCACGCCATGGGCGGCGAGCTCGGCCAGAAGATCGACGCGATCGCGGCCGGCTTCAATGCCACGCAGAAGGAATTCAAGGTCGTCCCCATCTACAAGGGGAACTATACCGAGACGATGACCGGCGCCATTGCCGCCTTCCGCGCCAAGCAGCATCCCCACATCGTTCAGGTCTTCGAGGTCGGTACGGCAACACTGATGGCAGCCAAGGGCGCCGTCTATCCCGTCTACCAGCTCATGAAGGACCAGAACCTCCCGTTCGATCCGAAGAACTATCTCCCGAGCGTCACCGGCTATTACAGCGATAGCGCCGGCAACATGCTGTCGATGCCGTTCAACAGCTCGACGCCGGTCATGTTCTACAACAAGACGCAGTTCCAGAAGGCCGGCCTCGACCCGAACAAGCCGCCGGCGACGTGGCCGGAGCTCGAAGCTGCAGCCAAGAAACTGCAGGCCTCGGGCGTGAAGTGCGGCTTCACGATCGGGTGGCCGTCGTGGGTGGTGATCGAGAATTTCTCGGCGCTCCACAATGTGCCGATCGCGACGAAGTCGAACGGCTTTGACGGACTCGACACCGAGTTCCAAATCAACTCGCCGCTCCACGTGAAGATGATTTCGTCGATGGGCGAGTGGCAGAAGTCGAAGATCTTCGACTACGGCGGCCGCCGCGCCGACAGCGCGCCGAAGTTCTATACGCAGGAATGCGCGATGTACATGAACTCGTCGGCGTCGCTCGCCGGCGTGCGCGCCAATGCGAAGGACTTCGAGGTCGGCGTCGGCATGCTGCCCTACTGGCCCGACGTGAAGGGCGCTCCGCAGAACTCGATCATCGGCGGCGCAACGCTCTGGGTACTCGCCGGTCATCCGAAGGAGAGCTACAAGGGCGTCGGCCAGTTCTTCAACTACCTTTCGCAGCCCGAGGTCCAGGCCAAGTGGCACCAGGAGACGGGCTATCTGCCGATCACGACGGCGTCGTACGAGTTCAGCAAGAAGCAGGGCTACTACGACAAGAATCCCGGCACGGACGTCTCGATCAAGCAGATGACGCTCAACCCGCCGACGGCGAACTCGAAGGGCCTGCGCTTCGGCAACTTCGTCCAGATCCGCGACATCATCGACGAGGAGCTGGAGGGCGTGTGGTCGGGCAAGAAGACGGCCAAGGAGGCACTCGACGCCGCAGTCTCGCGCGGCAACGAGCTGCTCCGCCGCTTCGAAGCTGCCAACAAGTAGCGAACCATGAGGGCGGGTGCTCGCAGCATCCGCCCTTATTCTATGACCAACCTTAGAGCGTGTTCATTTCATGCGGACGCCTGCAGTCTCATACGCCGCACTCACTCCTCCCTCGGGGTTGGGGAGGTTGGGACCGAGGGATTGCAGAACAAGTGCGGTAGGGATTCCCCCGGCGGAACTGCATTGACATGGAGAAGCGCGCGGTCTTCCGATCTTCATGGCTGCCGCTCGCGCTCGTCACCCCGCAGCTCATCATCACGTTCGTCTTCTTCGTGTGGCCGGCGAGCCAGGCGCTCTACCAGTCCGTGCTGCTCGAGGACCCGTTCGGGCTGAAGAGCCAGTTCGTCTGGCTCGACAACTTCACCGCGCTCTTCCGCAATCGCGACTATCTCGAGTCCTTCGGCCGCACGGCAGTTTTCAGCCTGCTCGTCGCCGGCTTCGCCATGGGAATCGCGCTCCTGCTCGCCGTGATGGCCGACCGCGTCATCAAGGGCGCGACCGGCTACAAGACCATGCTGGTCTGGCCTTATGCCGTGGCGCCGGCCGTGGCGGGCGCGCTTTGGGTCTTTATGTTCAATCCGCGCATCGGCATCGTCGCCTACATGCTGCACAGCTTCGGCTATGACTGGAACCACCAGATCCGCGGCCAGGATGCCTTCTCGCTGATCACTATCGCTGCCGTCTGGAAGCAGATCAGCTACAACTTCGTCTTCTTCCTGGCCGGTCTGCAGGCGATCCCGAAATCGCTGATCGAGGCCGCCGCGATCGATGGCGCCGGACCGACGAAGCGCTTCTGGACGATCGTCTTTCCGCTGCTCTCGCCGACGACGTTCTTCCTTCTCGTCGTCAACATTGTCTACGCCTTCTTCGATACCTTCGGCATCGTCCACGCGACGACCAGCGGCGGGCCTGCCAAGGCGACCGAAATTCTCGTCTACAAGGTCTTCAACGACGGCTTCATCGGCCTCGATCTCGGAAGCTCCGCGGCACAGTCCGTGATCCTGATGATCATCGTGATTGCGCTCACCGTGGTGCAGTTCCGCTACATCGAACGCAGGGTAGCCTACTGATGGTCGAGCGCCGCCCCCTCGCGACCCTTCTCGCGCATATCGTGCTGATCCTCGGCATTGTCGTCGTCGCGTTCCCGATCTGGGTGACGTTCGTCGCGTCGACGCACCATGCCAAGGACATCATGACGGCGCCGATCCCGCTCTGGCCCGGCACGCAGTTCTTCGAGAATTACCGCAAGCTCCTCTTCGAAGGCATGATCAACCCGACAGCGGGCGGCGTGCCCATGTGGCGCATGATGACCAACAGCTTCATCATGGCTATGATCATCGCGCTCGGAAAGATCTTCGTCTCGTTCATCGCCGCCTTCGCGATCGTCTACTTCCGCTTTCCCTTCCGCATGGCCGTGTTCTGGATCATCTTCATGACCCTGATGCTGCCTGTGGAAGTGCGCATCGTGCCGACCTTCAAGGTCGTCGCCGATCTCGGCATGCTGAACTCCTATGCCGGCCTCACCATCCCGCTCATTGCTTCCGCGACCGCGACCTTTCTCTTCCGCCAGTTCTTCTTGACCGTGCCGGACGAGCTTGCGGAGGCAGCCCGCATC
>CAUJKI010000677.1 GCA_963205015.1 Pseudomonadota bacterium | reverse complement strand
CCTGGCTCTCGAGCCGCGGCACTTCGGCGCCCTTGCTGGCCGCGGCATGATCCACGCCCACGCCGGACGCTGGAAGGAAGCACTGGACGCCTACTATCAGGCCCTGGCCGTCAATCCGTTCCTCAAAGAGCGCCAGACCATCGTCCCGGAGCTCGAACGCCGCGCGGGCGAGAAGCCATTGTGATGGCGTCTTGCGCGACACCGCGAGCATGGGGCATGGATAGCCGACACAACATTCGAACAGGGCGGAGACGAGATGAAACTGGTCAGCTATGAGCAGGGTGGCAAGAAGGGTTGGGGCGTCGTCGTCGAACCGAATGCTGCCGGTGGCGGTATCATTCCGGCAGATGCAGCGCTCCTCGCCAAATATCCAACCATTCGTGCCGTTCTGGCCGCGGGCGCGTTTGCGGAGGTGGCGTCCTGGGCTTCGGCCAAGAAGCCATCTCTCAAGCTCGATGCAATCCGCTACCTGCCGCCGCTGCACGATGCCGGTAAGATAATTTGCATCGGCGTGAATTATCCGAAGCGTCATCCGGTCGACGGCGACGTCCCGCCGCCCAAGGATATCTCGCTCTTCATCAAGACACACGACGCGCTCACCGGTCACAACGAGCCGCTCGAGTATCCCAAGGGCGAGCCGGCGAAGACCTTCGACTATGAGGGCGAGCTCGTGCTCGTGATCGGCAAGGCGGGACGCCATATCGCGAAGGACAAGGCGTTCGACCACATCGCCGGCTATACGATCATGAACGATGGCTCGGTACGCGGCTGGCAGAAGCATTCTGTTGGTGCCGGCAAGAACTTCAATGCGTCGGGTGGTTGCGGACCGTGGTTCACGACCGCAGACGAGATCGCCGATGTCGGCGCGATGCAGCTCACGACGAAGCTCAACGGCGAGCAGGTTCAGTCGACCACCGTTTCCAAGATGGTGTTCGATATTCCGACGATCATCGCGTACGTCTCGGCATTCGCGCAGCTCCAGCCGGGCGATATCATCTCGACCGGCTCGCCGGACGGCGCTGGCGGCAGCCGCATTCCGCAGCGTTTCCTAGTCCCCGGCGACGAGCTCGAGATCTCGTGGAGCGGCCTCGGGACTCTTAAGAACAAGGTGGTTGCGGGCTGATCTGTTGCTGTGTGTTGCGTTTTTTGTTCAGGCTGATCTTACGTTGGCGGTATTGAGCTTGAGGGTGACGTTCTGTCCGGCGAGGCTCATGAGGAGCGTGAGCCTGTCGCGGGCGTCCATCTCGATGATGGTGGCGACGATGCCGTCGAAGGGCCCGCCGTTGAGGCGGACCTGCTGGCCGATGGCATAGGGCACGAGGGGGCGTGCGATGATGCCGTCGATCTCGCGGGCGCGCAGCGCGCGGATGAAGGCGTCGTCGATGAAGGCGGGCCGGTCTCCGGCGCGGACCATGGCGCGCACGCCGAGGGTCGAGAGGATGGGCCGCCACGCCGCGAGGTCGGGGGGAGCTTCGGCGAAGATGTAGCCCGGAAAGAGCGGTCGTCGCACGTCCTGGGTGCGGCGGGCGTGGCGGACGCGGCGCCTCTCCATGGGGCAGTAGACGGCGAAGTTCTGCCGGCCGAGGTTGGCAATGGCGAGGGGCTCGCGGTGGGGGTGGGTGTTGATGGCGATCCAGCGCGGCGCGCGGGCTGCCGGGGGCGCCTCATCGAGGACGGGGCCAAAGCCATCGTTCATGAACGCGCTCTCGGTACGCCAGCAACAAAGAAAAAATACAGCACCGCCCCCTGGAGCGCGTCCGGCCTCGATCGCCTGAGCACGCCTTCGTCCGGATGCGCTCAAGACTTTGTTCGAGAGACCGATTTCACGCGCTCGATGGCAGCGGGACCTGCTTCCATCGAGAGCGATCGGGCTCCAGGCCGGCCATTGCTAACGTGACGAGGTTCAAGGCGCAAGCGCACGCGGCGGTAAGCGATGACCCCATGTGCTCAAACTGTCACATGGGTGCGGTTGAATTCGGCGCGGCGTCCGCTCGGGCCTTGTCGAGGCGGGCGGCGGCGCGGGAATGTGGCGAGGCGGATCGAGGAGCGCCCCGTGGCGGCGGGACGGGCTCGTTGGGCGCGTGCCGCTGTGCTAGCATTGGGCCGCGGCGGACTTTGAGCATTGCAGTTGACGATTGAAATTGCACGGTTGGCCGTGCCTGCGTTGGAAAGTGGGGCAATGCAGATGCGTTTGTATTTTGAGGGATTGGTGCGGGGTTTTGCGCGGTCTTTGGGGGCGGTTGGCGCCCCGCTTGCGCTCGCTCTGCTGCTCGCGGGATGCGGGGCGGAGCTGAACGAGGCCCGGCACGAGGTACGGCCGGCATCGGCGGGAAGTGCGCCCGTCGGGGCGACGGCGAGCCTCGGGATGCAGCCATCGACGGAGGCGGCGGCGCCGCGCCGGTCGGCGAAGCTGCTGCGGGAGGTGCGGGCGCTCGAAGGCAAGAGCACGGGGCCTGTCGGGGAAGGCTATCGCATCGGCTCGCAGGATGTGCTGGAGATCTCGGTCTTCCAGGCACCGGACCTGACGAAGACGGTGCAGGTGGCGGAGAGCGGGACGATCAACCTGCCGCTGGTCGGGGACGTGCGTGCGGGTGGGGTGACGGCGCGCGAGCTCGAGCAGGAGCTGAAGGCGCGGTACGGGAAGCGCTATCTGCACAACCCGCAGGTGTCGGTGTTCGTGCGCGAGTACAACAGCCAGCGTGTGACGGTCGAGGGGGCGGTGGAGCGGCCGGGTGTGTATCCGTACCGGGGTCAGATCACGCTGGTGCAGCTGATGGCGACGGCGGGCGGCATGAAGGACGTTGCCGACGGCAGCGAGGTGATGGTGTTCCGTACGGCATCGGGCAAGCGCGAGGCGGCGCGCTTCGACGTCGACGAGATCAAGGCCGGCCGCGCCGCGGACCCCGCGATCATGCAGGGCGACGTCGTCATCGTCGGAACCTCCACAGCCAAGAAATTCTACAACGATATCCTCAAAACACTGCCAATGGTCGGCATTTTCGCAGGCCTGATTTGACAGTGTGTCAGGTTTGTTGGGTGAGTTAGATGTCTCACGGCCGAGCGGTGACGCCCGGAATTCCTGAAGGCAATGCGGGTCGGCTCGTGCCGGCAGTCGAGGGGCCGCACCTGCCGCGCAGCGGCTATGGGGGCGGCTTTCCCGATGATCCGCCGGACGACGACTTCCGTCGCCTGCTGTTCGACTGCCTTCGGGTCGCGCTCAGGCGCAAGTGGCTGATCCTGTCCATGGCAGCCGTCGCCGTCGCGATCGGCGCCGTGCGCACGTTGACGATCACGCCGCTCTACACTGCCGTCGTTCGCGTCCAGATCGAATCGAGCCTCAAGATCGTGGAGCGCGGGCAGGTCGAGCAGCCGGATACGAGCGACGCCTTTCTGCGCACCCAGATCGAGCTCCTGCGAAGCAACGCCATGGCTCAGCGCGTGGCGAAGATGGCCGCGCTCGCTGATGACCCGGATTTCTTCAGGCCGCGGCAGTTCTCGTTTGTGGCCGCCATGCGTTCGCTCTTCAGCGGTGCTGCGGCCCAGGAGAACGTCAAGCCGAGCAAGGCCGCGCTCGAAGAGCATGCAGCCGCGATCGTCGCCGGCAATCAGTCCGTGCGGTCGCTGCCGGGGTCCCGGCTCGTCGACATCGCCTACTCGGATCCCGCTCCCGAACGCGCGGCGCGCGTCGCCAATACCTATGGCGAGGCGTTCATCGCGTCGAACCTCGATAAGCGCTTCCAGGCGAATGTCTATGCCAAGGCCTTCCTCGAGGACCAGCTTGGCCAGCTCAAGGTGCGCCTCGAAGAGGCCGAGAAGGCAGTGGTGGCCTTCGCCGAGAAGGAGGAGTTCGTCGTCACGAACGAGAAGTCCTCGATCGCCGAAGCCAATCTTTCGGCAGCCAACGCGGCGCTCGGAGGGCTCATCGCGGAGCGGATCAAGACCGAGCAGCTCTGGCGTCAGGTGGAGAAGGTCGACGAGATCAATCTGCCGCAGTTCCTGCTCAATCCGGTCATCCAGGGCCTGAGATCCGCACGCAATACCTTGGACAGCGAGTACAAGGAGAAGTCCCAGACATTCAAGCCGGGCTATCCGGCGATGGTCCACCTTGCGAGCCGCATGAAGGAGATCGACCGGCAGATTGCGTCGGAAGTGAATGCCATCAAGGACTCGCACAAGGCAGCGTATGAACAAGCGCGCAGGCAGGAGAGCGAGATGCGGGCGCGCATCGAGGCGCTGCGCGTCGAGACGCTGGATCTTCAGCGCCGCGGCATCCAGTACGACAACCTGCGGCGGGAGGCGACGACGCTCAGAACGCTCTACGAGGGGCTGCTGCAGCGCCACAAGGAGGTTGACGTCGCCGGCGGGATGGGCGCCAACAACATCTTCATCGTCGACCGGGCGGATATCCCTGGCGCGCCGTCGTCACCGGACCTCATGCGGGCGCTGCTGCTGGCACTCATGATCGGATTGGGTGGTGGATTTGGCGCCGCCTATTTTCTCGAGCGTCTCGATGATGCCGTACGCCATCCGGAAGAGCTGGAGCGCCTGTCGGCCTTGCCGACGCTTGGCGTCGTTCCCGATGTCAGCACGGCCGGCGAAGCGGAGAAAATCCTGCTCGACCCGCGTTCGGCGCTCGCCGAAGCCTACCGCTCTCTCTGCACGGCCCTCCAGTTCGCGACCGCGAACGGTCTGCCGAAGTCGTTGCTCGTCACGAGCGCGGCACCGGGAGAGGGAAAGTCGGTCACGTCGATGGCGGTCGCGCGCCACTTCGCGAACATGGGGCTGCGCGTGCTCCTCGTCGACGCCGATCTGCGCAATCCCTCGATGCATCGCAAGCTCGGTCTCGGGCACGATATCGGGCTCAGCAGCTATCTCACGGGCGAGCTTTCGCCGCCGCAGGCCTTCCAGGCCACGGACATTGCAAACCTGACCTTCATGGCCTCGGGGCCACTTCCCACCAATGCGGCTGATCTTCTGGCCGGCCCCCGGCTGCTGTCGCTGCTGTCGGTCGGCATGGAGACCTTCGACCTGATCGTACTCGACAGCCCGCCGATCATGGGACTTGCCGATGCCCCGCTGCTGTCCAATGCCACTGCTGCGACGCTGCTCGTTGTCGGCGCCGGGAAGACACGCACAGGCCAGGTCCGCGGCGCGCTGAAGCGCCTGCAGTTCGCGCGTGGTCCGGTGATCGGGACGATGCTGACGTACTTCGACGCCCGGAATGCGGGTTACGGCTATGGTTATGGCTACGGGTACGGCGTGGATCCTTATGTCTATGGTGGAGCGCCTAGCGATCAGCAGGAACGGGTGCAAGGCCGCCTGAAACAGTCGTGAAAGCCGTGTGATGCGTGAGGAAACGGCGCTCGAGCTTGCGATTGGCCTCCGGCAGCTTCCCTCACGCGCGCGGGCACTCAGGAATGCGCCGTTGCCCCGCGATGTGAACGCGCTGCTCTCTATCGTTGCCGGCGAGAAGCAGGCGCTCGCCGACGCTGCCCGCATGACCGGTCTGTCTGAGGGCACCGTGAGCGAGGCGGCGGGCTTCTACGTCGAGCAAATCCTGTTGCACCCCGATGCCGACTGCTATCGGGCTCTGGGTGCGCATTCGGATGCCACGACCGATCAGCTTCGGCGCAACATGGCGCTGTTACTGAGGTGGCTTCACCCCGACCGCGAGGTCAACAGCGCGCGCACGATCTACGTCGCTCGTGTTACGTCAGCTTGGAACAGCATCAAGACGGTGGAGCGGCGCCTAGCCTACGATTCCGCGCACAAGAGCGCTGCCGGGAACAAGTCCACGCATCGAACACCTGGCGCAGGCAATGGGCAGGTGCCGCCGCGACCCGCCACCACGCGGGTGCCGGGTACGGGTAGCCGTCGGAGCAGAAGCAGACGGCGCGGCCGCTTGTGGCGTCTGCTCGGGCGATGGCTCCGACAGGGTCGCAGCTAGTGCGCCTCGGATTTGCAGGGTGATCGCGAGAGGAGCCGGAGAGAGCCGTGCAGGAGAGCCGCGCCGAGGTCGGGCTGCCGGGCCGCAGAGGTGTTCGATGGTTGCGCCTGTTGGCATTCGGTTGCCTTGCCGTCGGCCTGCTCTGGGCTATTGCGACGCATAGTCTCGTCGCTGCGCTGGTCGGGATCGACCCGCTGCGAGCGCTGTCGATCCGCTCCGATGATCCGGCCGCCTTGCTGGCGCGTGCCGACCGCGCGTTCGCCTCGTCGCGTGCAACGCGTGGTCCGGGTTCTGCGCCCGCGACGGAGAGCGAGGTTGTGTTACGCCGTGAGCGCGACGCGGAGCTGCGCCGCTCGGCTGTCGCCATCATCGAGCTGGAGCCCGGCAACGCCCGCGCGCTCGCCATTCTTGGCGACATCGCTCGCCGGTCCGGTGCCGACGAGGTCGCGAGGACGTTCTTCGGCGCGAGCGCGCGCCGGTCGATGCGCGAACCCGTCGTTCTCGGCTGGTTGATTGACGACGCGCTGAAGCGCCAGGACTGGGCGCTCGCCATGCGGCACCTCGATACGATGATGCGCTACTACTCGGAGGCGGTCACGCCGCTCACGCCACTTCTCGCGAAGCTGCTGCAGAATCCGGATGCGGCGCCCGCTGTCGTGGAGGCTCTCGCCGCTGCGCCGGAGTGGCGGCGTGAGTTCATCCCGAGGCTGTCCGGCGCTGTGGCTGATGTCCGGGTGCCACTGGAGCTCTTCGTCGCGTTGAAGGCGACATCGAGCCCGCCGACGGTCGCCGAGCTCCGGCTCTATTTCAGTTTCCTGCTTGAGCGGCATTACTACGATCTCGCCTACTACACGTGGCTTCAGTTCCTCGGCGCCGAGCAGCTCGCGCGCGTTGGCCCACTCTTCAACGGTAGCTTCGAGAGCCGGCCTACGGGCTTGCCCTTTGACTGGGTGCCGGCTCGCGAAAAAGGGGCGGACGTGTCGATCGAACGCCGCGCCAACCGGCCCTCCGAGCAGACCCTCGTCATCCGCCTGGGGCCGGGGCGCGCCGAACTCGATTACATCGGACAGCTCATGCGGCTGCAGCCTGGGCACCATCGCGTCGAGGGCTTGGCCATGGGCGACCTTCAGGGGCCAAGGGGAATGCGGTGGCGCGTTCGCTGCCTCGGCAGTCCGGGATCGCAGATCGGCGAAAGCGCGATGCTTGGCGGACGCGTCGCGACTTGGACGACTTTCGCGTTCGATGTCGCCGTTCCAGAGAACGGATGCGCGGCCCAGGAATTGCGCCTCGTTCTCGATGCGCGCACGCCTTCGGAACAACTCGTGTCGGGGACCATCTCGTTCGATGCGCTGTCGGTGCGCCGCCTGCCCTGACGAGAGTCAGCGCTCATGACGGGTCCTTCTGGTTGGACGCACCGGGAAGATGATCGCTGTCAGAGGGAATTCAGCCTTGCGTGCGGTCTGCACTCGTGCGAGCATTTCAAAAAACAACAACGCTTTTCAAATATTGAAAAGAAACCAGGAGGACCCAAAGTGAGAACTCTCTTGCTCGCCGCCGCGGGAGCCGCGGCGCTGTCGCTCGGCATGTCGGTTCAGGCGGATGCCGCCGACATCAAGATCGGGATGCCGATGATCCTTTCGGGCCCGGGTGCGCTGTTCGGTGAGCCGACGCTGAAGGGCGCACAGATGTTCGTCGACGAGATAAACGCCAAGGGTGGCGTTCTCGGGCGCAAGCTCCAGCTCATCTCCAAGGACAGCAAAGGCAATGCGGACGAAGCCGTCCGCGTAGCGCGGGAAATGATCCTCAAGGACGAGGTCGACTTCATCGTCGGCACGTTCACGGGTGCGGAAGGCCCGGCAGTCTCTCCCATTGCGAAGGAGAATAAGATCGTCTTCGTCGCGCCGGTTTCAAAGCCGGATGCACTGACGGCACCGAAGAATCTGCACCCCTATCTCTTCCGGACGGCGACCACGACGACCATCGAAGGCCGCTCGGCCGCCGAGCTGATCGCCAAGCTGCCCGTGAAGCGCGTAGCCACGATCAGTCCGGACTATGCCTATGGTCAGGAGGTGACGGCCGCGTTCGTCGCCCATCTCAAGAAGATCAAGCCCGAGATGGAGATCGTCGACCAGCAGTGGCCGAAGCTCGGCGAGGCGGATTACACGCCCTTCATCAACGCGCAGCTCGCCAAGCAGCCCGAGGCCGTCTTCAGCTCGCTGTGGGGCGGCCACTTCGTGACCTTCATCAAGCAGGCCACGCCGCTCGGGTACTTCAAGCGGATCAACAACAACTTCGTCGCCGGCGGTGAGGCGGGGTCGATCGAATCCGCAAAGGCCATCGGCGACGACTATCCCTTGGGGATCTGGGGCAACTCCTATGACGTCTTCAACTGGGAGGACGGGCCGGCCGCGCACAAGGACTTCATCGAGCGGCTGAAGAAGTTTACGGGCGCGGAGCAGCCCTCGTCTTGGCCGTCGGTCGGCTACATCGCCATGCAGGTGCTGGTCGAAGGCATCCGCAAGGCCAACAGCACCAAGTCGGACGACGTCGCGAAGGCGCTGCTCGGCATCACGGTCGATACCCCGATCGGAAAGCAGATCATCAGCCCCAAAAATCACTCTGCCAATCGCGGTCAGTTCTGGGGCAAGATGGTCAAGGACCCGCGCTACTCCTTCGCCGTGATGGAGAAGCCGGTCTACGTCGATCCCACACCCTTCTTGGACTGATCCTCTTGTGACGAAGCCAGCCGGCCGGGCGCCTGCCCGGGAAGGTTCCGCGGTCAAGACGGTAGCGAAGGTGCTCGACCTGCTCGAGCACGTCGCTGCCGCCGGGCGAGCGGTCTCCGTATCCGAACTCGCTGCCACGACCGGCTTCAATGTGAGTACGGCGCACCGCCTGATGCAGACGCTCGCGCGACGCAACTACGTCGAGCAGGACCCGTCGACCCGGGCGTACGTGCTCGGGCCGCGCCTCCTCGAGCTCGGCTCGGCCTATACGCGAAGCCTCGACCTTATCGGGGCTGCGCGACCGCGCATTGAGGAGCTTAGGGATCTCGCCGGCGAGACGGTCCACCTCGCGATCCTGAGCGAGCGCGATGTCATCGAGATCTGCACGGCCGCCGGCCGGCAGGTCGTGACCGTATCCATGGGAACGGGGCGGCGCGATCCCGCGCACTGCACCGCGACCGGCAAGATCCTGCTCGCCTCGCACACCGAGAGCGAGCTTGAGCGGTTCTTTGCGGCCGGTCCGCTCCAGCCGGTAACCCCGAACAGCATCACCGACCGCGATGCCCTCGTCGCCGAGCTGAAGCGCGTGCGCAAGGCCGGCTACGCGATCGATGACGAGGAGCTCTGTGCCGATGTCTGCTGCATCGGCGTGCCGGTCCTCAATCGTTCGGGCCGGACGGCCGCGGCACTCAGTCTGGCCATGCCCAAGGCCCGCTTCCGCTCTCGAAATGTCGCCGCTGTCGTCAAGATGCTGCACGAATGCTCCGCGCGCATCTCCAGCACATTGGCCTTGTCCGGAGCGGACTGATGCTCGAGCCATCCTTCCTCTTCGGCCAGTTCGTCGGCGGTCTCAGCATCGCGATGTTTCTGTTCCTCATCGCGTCGGGACTGGCGCTGATTTTCGGCGTCTTGCGCATTCTGAATTTCGCGCATGGCTCATTCTACATGATCGGCGCCTACCTGGCCTGGCAGATCGTCCACGTGCTCGACGCCAAGACCGGCGGCACGTTTTGGCTCGCTGTCCTGGGCGCAGCAGCGGCGGTTGCAATCCTCGGTGCGGTGATCGAGCGCTTTCTACTCCGGCCGCTGTACGGTCGCGAGGAGCTGTACCAGCTTCTGTTTACATATGCGCTGGTTCTGGTTCTCGCGGACGCTGCCAAGATCATCTGGGGAACGCAGCAGCTATCGGTGTCGCGGCCGCCGAGCCTCGCTGGTGCCAGCACCATCTTCGGTGCCGTCGTTCCGCACTACAACCTCTTCATCATGGCGCTTGGGCCGATCGTTGCAGCGCTGGTCTGGTTCATTCTTCACCGCACGCACATCGGTCGGATGGTGCGTGCTGCTGCGCTCGACCGCGAGATGCTCGGCGCCCTTGGTGCCGATGTCGGGCGCATCTACACCGTGATGTTTGCGTTCGGCTCCTTCCTCGCCGGACTTGCGGGTGCGCTCGTCACCCCCATCAAGACGGTCAATCCCGGTATGGATGTCGAGATCATCGTCGAAGCCTTCATCGTGATCGTCATCGGCGGACTCGGCTCGCTGTGGGGCGCCTTCTTCGGAGCGCTGATCTACGGCCAGTTCCTCTCCTTCGGCATCCTGATCTTTCCACGCTTCTCCATATTCGCAGTGTTCGCCCTCATGGCCATCATTCTCGTGATCCGGCCCTGGGGTCTCTTCGGAAAGCCCCTCTCGCGATGACGACGCGCCTGGCCCGTACGGTGCCCTGGATGACAGTTGCCTTCGTTGCGGCGCTGCTCATCCCGGTCGTCGGCACGCGCTTCTATACGTCCGTCGCGACGGATGTGCTGATCCTCGGTCTTTTCGCCACGAGCCTCAACCTGCTGCTCGGCACCACGGGTCTCGTGTCCTTCGGCCATGCCGCCTACTTCGCGATCGGTGCCTACGTCTGTGCGATCGCCATGAAGACCTATGACGTGCCGTTCGCGCTCGCCTTTCCGCTCGCCGGTGTCGCGTCCGGCGTCGCGGCGCTGGTCTTCGGCTTCTTCTGCGTGCGGCTCACCAAGATCTATTTCGCGATGCTCACGCTCGCGTTCGCGCAGATCGTGTGGGCCATCTGCTTCAAATGGAATGACGTGACGGGGGGCGAACAGGGCTTCAACAATGTGCCTTACCCGGACCTCGGATGGATGGAGGCACTTCCCGGACTCGCCAGCATGCGCACCGGCGAACTGTACTTCTACCTGACACTCGTGCTCGTGAGCCTCTGTCTCTACATCCTGCGGCGCATCACCAACTCGCCATTCGGGCGCATCCTGACGACGATCCGCGAGAATCCCGAGCGCGCCGAGTTCGTCGGCATCGACGTCAGGCGTTTCGAGCTCGCGGCCTTCGTCATTGCCGGGTTGTTCGCGGGGCTCGCTGGAGCTTTGTTCGGCATCTTCAATCGCGGGGTGTTTCCTGATTTCGGTTACTGGGCCAAATCGGCTGAGGTTCTCATCATGGTGATCCTTGGCGGCATGGGCCAGTTCTTCGGGCCGCTCGTCGGCGCCTTCACGCTCGTCGCGCTCAATCAGCAGATCACCTCCTACACGGAATACTGGCCGCTCGTTCTGGGCCTGTTGCTGATCATCCTGCTCTATGCCTTTCCTGCCGGCATCCTCGGCACGGCTGCCGATCTGGTGAAAGCCTTGAGAGGGCGGCGCAATGCTTGAGGTTTCAGGCCTTCGCAAGTCCTTCGGCGGGTTCGTTGCGACGTCGGACGTCAGCCTTTCTGTCGCGCGCGGTGAGATCGCTGCCGTCATCGGACCGAACGGCGCCGGCAAGTCGACTCTGTTCAATCTGATCACAGGCCACATCAGGCCGGACGCCGGGCGTGTTCATCTCGAGGGGCGCGATATCACGGGCGCGCCGCCGCACTATATCTGCCGCATCGGCATGGGGCGCTCGTTCCAGCGCGCCAACATCTTTCCCAAGCTCACAGTGTTCGAGAACGTGCAGGCGGCCCTGATCGCGCACCATGGTGCTGCAACGAATCTCTGGTCCACGGCTCGCGACTTCTACCGAGAGGAGGCGGATCGGCTACTGGCCTCTCTCGGGCTTCAGGCGCAAGCGGACGTGACGAGCGGGACCCTCTCCTATGGCAACCAGAAGCAGCTCGAGCTCGGTATCGCACTCGCAGCTTCGCCCAAGATCCTGCTGCTCGACGAGCCGACCGCCGGCATGTCCTCCATCGAAACGACGGAAGCCATCCGGCTGCTTCAGCGCATAGCGATGGAGCGGGAGCTGACGCTCCTCTTCACCGAGCATGATATGGACGTGGTCTTCGCCATCGCCCACAAGATTGCCGTCCTGCACCAGGGCAGGATCATTGCCGTAGGTCAGCCGGACGAGGTCCGGGGCGATCCCGAAGTGCGGCGCGTCTATCTCGGGGAGCAGCACGCATGACGGCTCCGCTCCTCGATGTTCGCGATATTCACACCTCCTACGGTCGCTCGCGCGCGCTGTTCGGAGTTTCGCTGGCCGTGCCCAAAGGCGCCTGCGTGTGCCTGCTCGGGCGCAATGGCGTCGGCAAGACGACGACCATGCGCTCGATCATGGGTTTGACGCCCGCATCGAGCGGTCAGATCATCTGGAAGGGCGAGGAAATTACGCGCCGGCGACCCTTCGAGATCGCGCGCGCGGGCATCGGCTTCGTTCCCGAGGATCGTCGCGTATTCGCGGATCTCGATGTGCTCGAAAACCTCGAAGTCGGCGGACGGGCGGCGGCGCGGCCCGGTCCCTGGACGGTGGATGCGGTATTCGATCTCTTTCCGAAGCTGCGCGAGCTCTCCCGGCGGCGCAGCGGTTTTCTCTCCGGCGGCGAGCAGCAGATGCTGACTATAGGCCGAACGCTGATGGGCAATCCCGAGCTGCTGCTGCTCGACGAGCCGTCGGAGGGTCTTGCGCCGCTCGTCGTCGAGACGCTTCTCGAGCAGGTGAGCCGGCTGAAGGCGCAGGGCTTGACCATTCTTCTCGCCGAGCAGGGGCTGCATTTCTCGCTCGCCCTCGCCGACCACGTATATGTTCTTCAGAAAGGTGCCGTTCGCTACTCGGGGCCCTCGTCTGCGCTCCGTGACGATCCAAAGTTGCGCGACGATCTTCTTGCGCTCGCGTCGCCGGTTGACTGAATTGTTGCCGTACCCCAGCAAAACAGGAGGAAAGCATGCCCTTCGTCAGCATTAGAATTCTGAACGGACACTCGAAGCAGCGAAAAGACGAGATCTCGGCGCGCGTCACCAGCGCGATCAGCGAGGTCGCCGAGCTTCCCAAGGAGGCCATCTGGGTCGTGTTCGAGGAGGTCACGGCCGAGGACTGGTACGTCGGCGCCAAGAGCGTGAGCGACATCAAGAAGGCAGCGGGGACGGCCAAACGATGAGCGTCGAGATACGTCATCCCGCCTTCGAGACCGTCGTCGGTTCGTCGGTCGAGTTCGAAACGCTCGGAACGGGCTTTCTCTTTACGGAGGGCCCGCTCTGGCATCCGCGTGAGCGCTATCTGCTCTTCAGCGACATGCCGGGCGACATCATCCGCCGCTGGTCGGCGAGCGGCGGTATCCAGACCTTTCGCGCGCCATGCAACAAGTCGAACGGCCTCACGTGGGACCGGCAAGGGCGTTTGCTCGCCTGTGAGCACGCGTCGAGCCGCGTAAGCCGTACCGAAGCAGATGGAAAGCTGACCGTCGTCGCCTCGCACTATGAGGGGAAGGAGCTGAACAGCCCTAACGACATCGTCGTCGCCAGCGACGGTGCCATCTACTTCTCGGACCCGACCTATGGGCGCATGGACTATTACGGACTCAAGCGCGATGTCGTGCTTGGCTTCCGTGGCGTTTATCGCGTCGGGGCGGAGGGTGGACCACCGCAGCTCCTCGCTGACGATTTCGCGCAGCCAAACGGGCTCTGTTTCTCCCTCGATGAGCGGCGCCTCTTCGTCAACGACACCGAGCGGGGGCACATTCGCGTGTTCGACCGCCGCGCGGACGGCTCGTTCGCCGATACGGGTGTCTGGGCCGAGACGAAAGGCGAAGGAAACGGCGCACCGGACGGCATGAAGATCGACAGCGCGGGCAATCTCTATTCGTGCGGCCCGGGCGGGCTCCACGTCTTTGCGCCGTCAGGCGATTGCCTCGGGGTTATCCGCACGCCCGAAGTCGCCGCCAACTTCACTTGGGGCGATGACGATTTCCGAAGCCTCTTCATCACGGCCTCGACATCGCTCTACCGCATCAGGGTGAAGACACCGGGGCGCTCGGCTTTCCCGCCGTAAGGGAGGTTATGCCGGGCATCCGACTGATGGAACTCGCCTGATCCCGTGGTCGGACTGGGCCTCGCGGGAAAGCGCCGCCTGCTGTCCCGCCCCCTATCTCATTTCGTGAAGCAGCGCCGCATGGATGCGCCGCAGCTCGTGAACGGCTGAGTCGTGCCAGTCCACGCGCAGATCGATCCGAGGCGCATAGGCTTGATCGATGACACGGACCCAAGCGGAGCGCTCCATCACGTGTCCCGATGTGCCGATCTGTCCGCCGGCATCCCGCCCGCCTTCAAGCGCTCGAATGAGTCGCTCGTCAAGCTCCAGCTCAGGGTCGGATTCGAAGCCGGCAACCATGCCGTCGATCACCTGCGGGCCGGCCAGGA
>CAUJKI010000676.1 GCA_963205015.1 Pseudomonadota bacterium | reverse complement strand
CGCCGCCATGGACCCGAGAAACGTCAGCAGCGGAAGCGCCACCACGAGCGCCACGACCCGGGGCAACAGGAGGATACCCACAGGATCGAGGCCCATCGTACGGAGTGCGTCGATCTCCTCGCGCATCTTCATGGAGCCGATCTCGGCCGTGTAGGCGCTGCCTGAGCGGCCCGCCACCATGATCGCCACGATCAAAACGCCGAGCTCGCGCAAGACCAGGATGCCGACCATGTCGACGACGTAGTCATCGGCACCAAATTTGCGGAAATGGAAAAACCCCTGCTGGGCAATGATGCCGCCGATCAGGAATGTGATCAGCAGTATGATCGGCACGGCTTGCCAGCCGACGCGATCCAGATGATGCACTGCAGACGTGAGACGGAAGCTTCGTGGCTTCAGCAGCAAGGCTACTACGGCGAGCCCGAGTGCACCCAGCATGTTGACGAATACAACCAGGTCGCGGCCGAAGCTCTCCAGCGCCCGCCCAACGGCCTCGAGAGCGCGCACGACAGCGTTCCCAGGTTGCTGTGGCTCGGGAACCTTGCGGTTGACGTGGTGCACCTCGTCGAGCAAGCCCTGATAGCGCTCGGCAAGGTCGAGGATCTGGAAGTTCTGCCCGCGCGTCTTGCGTGAGCGCGTCAGGCGCTCCAGGAGCCACGCGCCATAGGTGTCGAACGCTTCGATACCACGCATGTTGATCGCAGTAGCGCCCATGAGCGGCGGATCGCTGCAAGCTGCATCGACCAGGCGCTCCAACTCGGCGGCGTGCAGTGCGGTCCAAGAGCCTGCTGCCGCCAGTTCCGTCTGGCCGTCACGAACGGTCGCGCTCAGGTGGGGTAAACGGCTCAAGCCTGCCTCGGATGATGGACAAACGATCTAGGACTACGCAGAACATGCCTTTCGTCATCGTGCATGAGCGTTGATCCTCATCAATCGCATACGCTTGACGTCAGCCTGCGACTTATGGGCCGTCGATGGTGTGTCGGCAACCGTTTCATCGGCTCTCTACGACCCGGGCATAGAGATCATGCACGCTGGCCAAAATCAGCGAATGGCCTCCCTGTTGCCCGCCTCTATTTCTATCCGTCATCATACGGCGCCGGCCTCAAGCTTCCCTTCGACATCCTGCGGCATCGGCTCGCTCAAAGACTGTATGAGAGACGGAAGCCACGCTGCGTGCATCCGTGTGCACGCGGAACCGATATATACAAGTGAATAGTTTGCTATTGCACCACGTGCGTCCCATGTTTGGCGGAAAGCGGCGCATATGTGCGGATCGACTAGAGCCGGGTACGCATGATGGCGCCTGTCACCGATCGCGGCTGGGAGGAACGCCTGTGGTCGTTACCCACGAGCCTTGGATCGTGGTGCTTTCCATCCTGGTCGCCGTCCAGGGTGCCTATGTCGGTCTGAGCCTTACACAGGAGCTCCCCGGCAGCGCGGGTGGCCGCAGGCGATTGCTGCTTGCCGGTGCCGCGATCACGCTCGCGGTCGCGATCTGGTCGATGCACTTCGTCGGTATGCTCGCGGTCCAGTCGGCCGTCCGCATCGACTACCTTGTTCTTCCAACGCTCATTTCCTTCTTCGTATGTGTGTTCGTGGTCGGCGTCGCCGTCTTCCTGGCATCGAGCGCGCCGCACTCGCTGGCCATCCTGGCCATCTCCGCGACGGTCATGGGAGCCGGTATCGTCGCCATGCATTTCATCGGCATGCGCGCGCTGCATGCCAACGCGATGGTCCATCATGATCCCGTCTACGTCGCCGCGAGTTTTCTCGTGGGCGTGGCCGCCTCCGGCCTCGCCATCTATTTCACGTTCATCGGGCCACTCAGGCCGCCGCTCGCTGCGGCATCAGTCGCCCTGGGTGTCGCGATTTCCGGGATGCACTACACCGCCATGGCCGGCATGATGCTCCATCCCGCGACGTCGCAGGTCACCGTGGAAGGGACGGCGGTCTCGCGCGATCTCCTGGCGGTAATCGTCGCCATCGTCGCGTTCGGCAGCTCGCTGGCCTTCCTTCTGGCTCTGGTGCCGGACGGAGCGGAAGATGACGCCAGTGGCGCAGAACGCGGCGCGGCGGCAGACAGTGTCGATGCCCGAACCTTGATCGGCAACCCGGCCCTGCAGCCGGCGCTTGCGGGCGGAGCACCCGCCGATCTCCCCACTTCGGATCATCATCCGGCGCCGCGGCCCGGAATGATCCTGCCGGTCCTGAAAGAGGGAGCCACGCTCTACCTGCCCGTTGGCCGCATCTACGCCGTCAGGGCTGAGGCCCACTATACGACCGTCTTCGATGGCACCGACCAGCTCTTCTGCAACCTCTCGATCAGCGACGTGGAGGAGCGGCTGGATAGCACCCGTTTCGTGCGGGTGCATCGGAGCCACATTGTTGCCGTTGAGCACGTCCAATCGATGAAGAAGTCGGGCGACGGCGCTGTGGCCCATCTCGACTCGCCCACACCGTATTCCGTCCCCATCAGCCGCCGGCGCATTGCCGAGCTGAGAGCGATGCTCGACGCTCGCTTATAGCGGACACCTTCCGCACTTCATCACGCGTCGACTCTCCGCAGGAGCAGCCGCGATCCCATCCAGCGCGCTCATCGTGCACCGCAACAGCGCGCGCGTGATGAACCCACGCACGGTTGGCAACGTCCGATTGGGTCAGTCATGCTGACGCACTTCGTGCAAATCACGCGGCCATTCGTGTCTGCGAGCCGCCTCAGCGTGCGTTCGGTGAACCGATCTTTGCGGCCGCAATGCAGCATTAACTAGCGTGATATCTCACCCGGTCGCGACACGTCTCCGGACGCGTGCTCCGGCCACGCAAAAGACGTCCAGCAGGGAGCGATGTCTGTGATACCCGCCCCATTCTCCTATCACCGTCCCAAGTCCATTGCCGAAGCAACGGCGTTGCTCGCCGAGCACAATGATGAGGCGCGTATTCTCGCAGGCGGACAGAGCCTGATCCCGATGATGAAGTTCCGGCTGGCCGCGCCGGAGCACCTCGTCGACGTCGGAGCGATCGCCGAACTGAAAGGCATCCAGCGCGTCGGCGACGCACTCGTCATCGGCGCGATGACAACGCAGCACGAGTTGCAGCTCAGCAAAACCGCAACCGACGCCGCACCGATCCTCAAGGAAGCTTCGCTGCTCATCGCTGACCCGCAGGTGCGCTACATGGGCACGCTCGGCGGCAATGTCGCCAACGGCGATCCCGGCAACGACATGCCTGCCGTCATGATGTGCCTCGACGCCGCCTACCGGATAATGGGAGCGGCCGGCCCTCGGACGGTGAAAGCCCGTGACTTCTACGAGGGCACCTATGCCACGGCGCTCGCGACCGGCGAGATCCTGACCGCGATCGAGATCCCGGTGCCGCCTGCCGGCCATGGCTATGCCTATGAGAAGCTGAAGCGAAAGATCGGCGACTACGCGACCGCCGCAGCCGGCGTCGTTCTCACGACGCGGGGCGGCCGCATCGCCACCTGCGCGATCGCGCTCTCCAACCTCGCCGACAAGGCGGTGCTGGCGACGGACGCGGCCGCCACGCTGATCGGCACGGCACTCGAGAAGCCGGCGCTCGACAAGGCCATCGCGGCTGCGCGCGCGATCATGTCGCCGGCCGCCGACACGCGCGGCACGACTGAGTACCGCACCGCCGTCGGTGGCGTGATGGTCGAACGGGCGCTGAGGCGCGCGCTCGCCCGCGCCAAGGGCTGAATTCCAGGGGAAGGAAACAAACATGGCGAAGATGCACGTCAAAATGAACGTGAACGGCGCGGAGGTCGAAAGCCTCGTCGAGCCGCGCACGCTCCTCATTCACCACCTGCGTGAGACCCTCAACCTGACCGGTCCGCACATCGGCTGCGACACTACCCACTGCGGTGCCTGCACGATCGACATGGATGGCAAGTCGGTGAAGAGCTGCACGGTGTTCGCGGTGCAGGCAGATGGCGCGATGATCACGACGATCGAAGGCATGGCCAATCCCGACGGCACCCTCCATGCGCTGCAGGAGGGCTTCCGCATGATGCACGGCCTCCAGTGCGGTTTCTGCACGCCGGGCATGATCGTGCGCGCACACCGGCTTCTCAAGGAGATCCCCAACCCGACGGAAGACGAGATCCGCTTCGGCATCGCCGGCAATCTCTGTCGCTGCACCGGCTACCAGAACATCGTCAAAGCCATTCAGTACGCTGCCGCCAAGCTCAGCGGCGCGCCGATGCAGGAGGCCGCCGAATGAATATCGCCGTTCCAACCCGTGAGCAGCGCGAAGCCAAGCTCGAAGGCATGGGCTGCAAGAGGAAGCGCGTCGAGGATATCCGTTTCACGCAGGGCAAGGGTAACTACGTCGACGACGTCAAGTTGCCGGGAATGCTGTTCGGGGACTTCGTCCGCTCACAGTACGCGCACGCCCGCGTAAAAAAAATCGACGACTCCAAGGCCCTCAAAGTGCCTGGCGTGCTCGCCGTCATCACCGCCGAGACGCTGAAGACCGTCAACCTCGCCTGGATGCCGACGCTCGCGGGCGACGTGCAGATGGTGCTGGCCGACGGCAAGGTGCTTTTCCAGAACCAGGAGATCGCCTTCGTCGTCGCCGTGGACCGCTATGCCGCAGCCGACGGCGTCGAGGCCGTCGAGGTCGAATACGAAGACCTGCCGGTGCTCGTCGATGCCTTCAAGGCGCTCGCGCCGGACGCGCCGCTGCTCCGCGAGGACATCAAGGACAAGATGACCGGCGCTCACGGCCCGCGCCGCCACCACAACCACATCTTCGAATGGTCGATGGGCGACAAGGACCTGACCGACGCCGCCTTCGCCAAGGCCGAAGTCACGACGAAGGATGTGATCTCCTACCATCGCACGCACCCCTCGCCGCTCGAGACGTGCCAGTGCGTCGCCTCGTTCGACAAGATCAAGGGCGAGCTGACGGTTTGGGGGACGTTCCAGGCACCGCACGTGATCCGCACGGTCGCCTCCCTGCTCTCGAAGATCCCCGAGCACAAGATCCACGTCATTGCGCCGGACATCGGCGGAGGCTTCGGTAACAAGGTCGGGGCTTATCCCGGCTACATCTGTGCCATCGTCGCCTCGATCGTGACCGGCAAGCCCGTAAAATGGGTCGAGGACCGCATCGAGAACCTGACCGCGACATCGTTCGCGCGCGACTACCACATGACGACAGAGATCGCCGCGACGAAGGATGGCAAGGTGACGGCACTGCGTGTACACGTGCTCGCCGACCACGGCGCGTTTGATGCCTGCGCCGATCCCTCGAAGTGGCCGGCCGGCTTCTTCAACATCTGTACGGGCTCCTACGACTTTCCCGTCGCCCATCTCGTCGTCGACGGCATCTACACGAACAAGGCCCCGGGCGGCGTCGCCTACCGCTGCTCCTTCCGCGTGACGGAGGCCGCCTACTGCATCGAGCGGGCCATGGACATCATGGCGCAGAAGCTCGGTATGGATGCCGCCGAGTTCCGGCTCAAGAACTTCGTTCGGCGCGAGCAATTCCCCTATCACTCGGCACTCGGCTGGGAATACGACTCGGGCGACTATCACACCGCCATGAACAAGGCCATGGAGGCGGTCGGTTACAAGCAGCTCCGCGCCGAGCAGGCCGAGAAGCGCGCGGCATTCAAGCGCGGCGAGACGCGCGAGATCATGGGGATCGGCATCTCGTTCTTCACCGAGATCGTCGGTGCCGGCCCCTCGCGCAACTGCGACATCCTCGGCGTCGCCATGTTCGACAGCTGCGAGATTCGCGTCCATCCGACCGGTGCTGCGATCGCACGCATGGGCACCAAGTCGCAGGGCCAGGGTCACGAGACGACCTACGCCCAGATCATCGCGACCGAGATCGGCATCCCCGCCGACGACATCATGGTCGAGGAGGGCAACACGGATACCGCACCCTACGGTCTCGGCACCTACGGTTCGCGCTCGACGCCCGTCGCCGGCGCGGCGATCGCGATGGCCGCGCGCAAGATCAAGGCGAAGGCGCAGATGATCGCCGCCTACATGCTCGAGGTCCACGAGGCTGATCTCGAGTGGGACATCGACGGCTTCCGCGTCAAAGGCCTGCCCGAGAAGTCCAAGACGATGAAGGAGCTGGCTTGGGCGGCCTACAATTCGCCGCCGCCGGGCCTGGAGCCCGGCCTGGAAGCGGTCAGCTATTACGACCCGCCGAACATGACCTATCCCTTCGGCGCCTACTTCTGCGTCATGGACATCGACGTCGACACGGGCGTGTACAAGATCCGGCGCTTCTACGCGCTCGACGACTGCGGGACGCGCATCAACCCCATGATCATCGAGGGCCAGGTGCATGGCGGGCTCACGGAAGCCTTCGCCATCGCGATGGGACAGGAGATCCGCTACGACGAGATCGGCAATGTGGTGAACGGCTCGTTCATGGACTTCTTCATCCCGACCGCCGTCGAGACGCCGAAGTGGGAGACCGACTACACGGTCACGCCGTCGCCGCATCACCCGATCGGCGCCAAGGGCGTCGGCGAGAGCCCGAACGTCGGCGGCGTACCCTGCTTCTCCAATGCCGTGAACGACGCCTTCGCGTTCCTTGGCACCCGCCACATCCAGATGCCGCACGACTACTGGCGCATTTGGGAAGTGGCGAAAGGTCTCGGTCTGCACGGCTGACCCTTCATCCCCTCTCCCCGCTTGCGGGGAGAGGGGGAACGACGAGCGAGCAATGCCCCTTTCGCGCGAACAAATCGCGGATCAACTCGCAGCAGTCGGCTACGTCGCCGATCGAGAGCTGCCCGTTGTGCTCCAGCTCATGGATATGCTCGACCGGCCGCTGCTGCTGGAAGGCGAGGCCGGCGTCGGCAAGACGGAGGTCGCCAAGGCGCTCGCAGCCGTGCAGGGCACGTCCCTGATCCGGCTGCAGTGCTACGAGGGTCTCGACCAGTCCACGGCACTCTACGAGTGGAACTACCAGCGCCAGCTCCTCGCCATCCACGCGCGCGAGTCGGAGCACGCCGATCCGCGCGCCGTCGAACAGGACATCTTCTCCGAGCGGTTCCTACTCGAGCGGCCATTGCTTGCAGCGATCCGACGCACGGACCGACCGGTGTTGCTGATCGACGAGATCGATCGCGCCGACGAGGAGTTCGAGGCGTTCCTTCTGGAGCTGCTGTCGGATTTCCAAGTATCCATCCCGGAACTCGGGACGATCAAGGCCGAGAGCATCCCGCGCGTCGTGCTCACGTCCAACGGCACGCGCGAACTCTCCGATGCGCTGCGCCGCCGCTGCCTCTATCACTACGTCGATTTCCCGGACGTCGAGCGCGAGACCCGCATCGTTCTCGCGCGGATACCCGGCATCTCGACGTCGCTGGCGTTGCAGATCGCGCGCATGGTCGAGGGCGTGCGCAAGGAGGAGCTGCGCAAGGTTCCGGGTGTTGCAGAGACGCTCGACTGGGCCGCCGCGCTAGTCGGCCTCGACATCGCGAACCTGCACGACGATCCGGAAGCCGTGCACGAGACGCTGCGCTGCCTGTTGAAGACGAAGGAGGACCGCGCACGCTTCACGCCCGAGGTCTCGGCCCGCCTGCTCGGAAAGGTGGCCTGACATGTGCTGCGTTCCTCCCGAAGCGGCAGATTTCAGCGCTGTCGGCGATGCGATCGCGGCACGCATATCCGACTTCATGCGCACACTCCGCGCCAATGCTTTCGTCGTCGGGCTCAAGGAGGGCGAGGATGCGACGCGCATCGCGGCGACCCCACTGGCCCAGCGCCCGGCGACGTTCCGCACCGCATTGAAAGCCGTTGCCTGCGCGCGCCGTTCCGACTGGCAGAAGTTCGACGAGATCTTCGATGCGTTCTGGCTCGGCCGCGGGATGCGCCGCGTCCTCCCGCTTACCTCGAACGCCGAGACAGCGAAACCCACCGAGCGGCGGCCGCACACCGGCGCGCAAAGCGAGCAACGTCCGGCGCCCGGCCTCGGCGAGCTCGTTTCGGGAGATGGCGCGGACAGCAACGACGACACGAGCCCGCCGGCGCGGATGGAAGGCGCCTCGCGCGGCGAGCGCCTCGCCGAGACCGATTTCCGCAAGGTCCACGATCCCGAGGCGATCGCGGAAGCACACGCGCTGGCGGCCCGCCTCGCCCGAACCATGCGCACGCGTCTCTCCCGCCGCGAGCGCGCTCGCCTCAAGGGCCGCCGCCTCGATCTCCGCCGGACCATCCGCCGCAACATCTCGCACGGCGGCTTACCCATCGAGCTCATGTGGCGGAAGAAGAAGCGCAAACCCCTGCGCCTCGTCGTCCTGCTCGATGCCTCGGGCTCCATGAGCCTCTACACGAGCGTGTTCGTACGCTTCATCCATGGCGTGCTCGACAATTTCCGCGAAGCCGAAGCCTTCCTCTTCCACACGCGCCTCGTCCACGTCTCGACGGCCATGCGCGAGAAGGATGCCGGCCGTGCGCTCGAACGCCTGTCGCTGCTCGCACAGGGTGTCGGCGGCGGCACGCGCATAGGCGAGAGCCTCGCGACGTTCAATCGCTGGCACGCAAAGAGCGTCATTCACTCGCGCACCTGCGTGATGATCATCTCGGACGGCTACGACACCGGCCCACCTGAGGAAATGGCCACCGAGATGCAACGGCTCGCGCGGCGCTGCCGGCGCATTGTCTGGCTCAACCCGATGATCGGATGGGACGGCTATGCGCCGGAAGCGCGCGGCATGCAGGCGGCGCTGCCACACATTGATCTCTTCGCGCCTGCGCACAACCTCAAATCGCTCGCCGCGCTCGAGCCCTACCTCTCCCGCCTCTAGGAGGCTCCTATGACCGTGCACAAGCCGATCGACGTTCTCGAGGAAATGCGAGCACTGCGCGCGTCCGGCGAGCCGTTCGCCGTCGCGACCGTCGTACGCACCGTCTCGCTCACGGCCGCCAAGGCCGGCGCCAAGGCGCTGATCCGCAACAACGGCACCATGACGGCCGGATGGATCGGCGGCGGCTGCGCGCGGGCCGCCGTGCTCAAGGCAGCGCGGGCCGCGCTCGGCGACGGCAAACCGCGGCTCGTCTCGGTACAACCCGGTGACGCACTGCAGGAACACGGCGTCGAACCGGGCCAGACCAAGGACGGCATCGAGTTCGCGCGCAACATGTGCCCGAGCCAGGGCACCATGGACGTATTCGTCGAACCGGTCTTGCCAAAGCCGGAGCTGGTCGTGTGCGGGGCAAGCCCGGTCGCTGTCGCCCTCGCCGATCTCGGTGGACGGCTCGGCTTCCTCGTCACGGTCGCGGCGCCCATCGAGGAACACGGAAAATTCGCCGATAGCGATCTGATGATCGCCGGCTACGATCTCTCCAAGCTGATCGCGACCGAACGCTACATTGTCATCGCGACGCAGGGCCGTGGCGATGAAGCGGCGCTTACGGCAGCGCTCGCGGCACCGGCCCGGCACGTCGCCTTTGTCGGATCGCACCGCAAGGCGGCTGCACTACGCGCATCGCTTGCCACCAAATGGGTCGATGCGGAACGGCTTGCGGATCTGCATTCGCCGGCCGGGCTCGATATCGGCGCCGTGACGCCGGAGGAGATCGCACTCTCGATCCTCGCCGAGATCATCGAGCTGCGTCGGCGCGGGCAGCGGCATCGACCTGCAAACCCGACATCCTGAAACGGCTGACGGCCCCAAGAAGGAGGAGCAGTACCATGGATATGAGTGGCGAACGCCGGATTGCGGCCTCGCGCAAGAAAGTATGGGATGCCCTTAACGATCCCGAGATTCTCAAGCAGTGCATTCCCGGTTGCGAGTCACTGGAGATGCAGTCGCCGACCGACATGACGGCGCGCGTCAAACTGCAGATCGGTCCTGTCAAGGCGACCTTCAACGGCAAGGTCAAGCTCAACGATCTCGATCCGCCGAACGGATACCGCATCACGGGCGAGGGAAGCGGCGGGGTTGCAGGCTACGCCAAGGGCGGCGCTTCAGTTCATCTCACAGACGATGGCGCCGGTACGCTCATGCGCTACGACGTCAAGGCCGACGTCGGTGGCAAGCTTGCACAGCTCGGCGGGCGGCTGATCGATTCGACAGCGAAGAAGCTCGCCGACGAGTTCTTTGAAAAGTTCACCACCCTCGTCGGCCCGATGCCCGCGGCGGCGGCCGCGCCTGCGATCGCCGTCAAGAAGGTCGGGTGGCTCAAGCGCTGGTTCGGCAGGAAGGATCCGCTCCCGGCATCCCGGTGAAGCTGTGCTGCACGGTGTCTCGACATCGATGTAGGCGATGCTGACGAGATCGCTCAAAAGCGAAAAGGGCCGCTCGCGCGGCCCTTCGTAAATCTCTCAATTCCCTGGGGAATTTTTGGAGCGGGCGATGGGATTCGAACCCACGACCCCAACCTTGGCAAGGTTGTGCTCTACCCCTGAGCTACACCCGCATCCATTCGAGAGCGACCGCCGCCCGGGCGATCGAGGGCCACCTTATGGCGGAAAGCCCGGATGAATGCAAGCGCCGGTCCGCAAGGCCCCAGGCAAACCTTCGTTTTCCGGGGGACGCTTCCCGTTCGGAACAACAGCTTCGACCTCCTCTGCGAAACCAAGCCACCCCGCTCTGCGCTTCGTCAGTGGCCGGGATGATAAGAGGAGAGTTCGGATGCTTAGAGGTCTGTTCGTAGCTGCGGCTCTGACGGTGGGCGGCGTAGCGTTTGGAAGTATGGGTGCCAGCGCGGCACCCACCTCGACCAATTTGTCCGGCGCCGCACTGCCGCAGATGTCACTTATCGAGAAGACGCAGCACCGCTATTGCCGGCGCTGGTATCGAGAATGCCGCGCACGCTGGGGCGGTGGTCGTGACTTCCGTCGCTGCATGCGCCGTCACGGCTGCGGTTAAGCAGAAAGGCTTGGCGCGGTGCCTGCCGCGCCAAGCCGCCCGGAAGCGCAGCACTCACGCCTCGCAAATATAGCTGACCGTTCGAATGCGCCGCTCCTGGAGATTGCGCACCTGGTTGCGCGTCATCTCGGGAAAATCATCGCCAAGGAACATCCGGAAGGTCAGCGGTGGCGATGAGCCCTGTTTCATTCGCTCGGCCATGGCCGCAAACCAGCGCTCGCTCTCCTCGCTCGTATCGGTAGCGCTCAGGATCTTGAAACCAGCTCCGCTCAGCAGGGTCCGCATGTCGTCCGGCGTCGCGAGGTGGCTGATGGACGGCTCGCGCGCCCAGGGCGTCGGGTAGAGTACGTCGCCGCCTTCTCCCTGCAGAACGTCATAGACGCCGAAACGACCACCCGGCTTCAGCACCCGTCGAGCCTCCGCGTACATGCGATCCTTGGCGGCAATGTTCATGGCGACGTGGATCGTCATCGCGGCATCGTACTGGCCGTCGGCGAACGGAAGGTGCGTCGCGTCGCCGACCTGAAAGTCCACCCGATCGCTCAGCCCCACCCAGCGGCTCAGCGCCGTCGCAGCCTCGCAGAACGCGGGAGTGAGGTCGATACCCGACACCCGACATCGGTACGTCTCGGCGAGCGTTCGCGCCGGACCGCCAAGACCACTGCCGAGGTCCAGCACACGGGAGCCCGCGGTAAGGTTCAGGCCCTCTGCAAGCTCTAAGGTAGCTTTGCGGCCGCGGATGTGAAACTCGTCGATGGAGCCGAGATCGGCGGTCGTCAGCGCGCCGATATCCTTGCCGGCCTCGCGTAGCTTGCCGGCGATGGCCTCTGCGAGATCGCCGCGGCCGCTGTAGTGAGTTGCTACCTCGTCCGCCATGGATTTCGCTCCAGCTCAGCGTAAAGCGCCGTCTACTTCCCCCACTTCGCCCAGTATGGGCCGAAGAGCGCTTCCTCGGAAGGCTTGTCCTCGGGGATGGTCATGACGAGATGAGTGATGTTGACGAAGTTGCGCCATGAGAGATTGTCGGAGAAGGCGTTCGCCTGCCACGTGCCGCAGCCCATGGTCAGCGTGAAGGGCAGCGCGTTGTTGAAGCCGCCGCCATTGCCGAAGGTATGCGCCTGATTCACCAGCACGCGCACGACGTCGGTGTCGGCGGCAAGCTCGCGCGCGTGGTCCATGTTCTTCGTGTGGATGCCGCAGGAATGACCGCGGCCCTGATAGTCGAGGATGTCTTTTACGAGCCGCTTGGCATCGGCGAAATCCTTGGCGCGGTACACGGTCAGTACGAGTGAAAGCTTCTCGCCCGAGAGCGGATGCGCCTTGCCGATCCCCGTCTCCTCGGCCATGACGAACTTGCAGCCCTTTGCGCGCGGCGAAAGCTCGAAGACCTCGATGAGCCTCTCCGGCCCCTGCGCGATAACGGCGCGGTTCAGCTTTCCGTCCAGCCACAGGCGCTCAACGATGCGTGCGCGCTCGGCTTTATCGGCCATGTAGCCACCGTGCTTCTCCAGGGCCTTGATCGCCGCATCGTAGACATCGCCGACGATGACGACGGCGTTTTCCGACGAGCAGGACGTCGCGTTGTCGAACGTCTTCGACTGCATGATGAGGTCGGCGGCCTGATCGAGATCGGCGCTCGAGTCGATGATGACCGGCGCATTGCCGAGACCGACACCCAGCGCGGGCTTGCCCGACTTGTACGCGGCCTTCACGTTCGCCTGGCTGCCTGTCGCCACGACGAGATCGGACATCTCCATGAGCCGTGTCGTCATCTCGCGCGTCACCGGATTGGGCAGCATCTGCACCAGATCTGCGGGCAATCCGATCCGCGTGAGCTCCGCACGCATCCCCGCAACCGCCGGCTCGGTCGCCGACCAGGCCGCGGGCGGCGGCGCGATGATGATCGCATTGCCGCCCTTGATGGCCATCATGGCTTTGTTGACCGGCGTCGCCTGCGGGTTCGTCGAGGGCGTGATGGCGGCCACGACGCC
>CAUJKI010000675.1 GCA_963205015.1 Pseudomonadota bacterium | reverse complement strand
CCGATTTGCCCGGCAAGCCGTGAGCGATCGCCTCGGGGCCGCAGATGCAGGTGGACCCCGGAAATCTGTAATAAAGCTCCGGCGCGGACCTGGCACCTGCTTTTTCCAACAGAGCTCTGCCAATGCCGTCCAACTCGGCGGTCGTCATTCCCGGCTCGAGCGCAGCGCCCATGGTGTCCAGCGTGTCGGAGACAATACGACCGATGGTCTTGAGCTTATCGAGCTCACCTTCATTTGAAATCGTCATCCAGCTTCCTTGCCAGCGTGCTGCGCCTTGTGCTCTGTGCCCGCCAAACCAACCAGTCGCAATTGTCACGCGTGAGGCGCGTCTCGCGTGCAAGTCGGACCGATGTACCACGGCATAGTAGAACGATTGCGCTCCATCCTCGATTTATCGGCGCCGCGCCCGGCCTTTCAGAGGGCGATTCGGGCCAGAAGGAGACGAACGAATCTATCCGGGAGGTGTGCCACACAATGTTGCGTTATCCCACTAGCGGAAGTAGTCGTTTAGACTGTCGAGCCGCTGCGGCCTCCGGTACGGATGTTCGCTTTCATGAGTGCAGCAGCCATGCTACCGCCGCGTCGAACCGACAACCATGACCCGTTGAATACGTTGGCAATATCTGCTCTCGGATAGGCTTCTTTACCCTCATTGAAACGACGGATACTGGCCCAAACCAGACCGTCATGTTTTGGCTGCCATTGCTTAGCTAGCTGCTGTGCGGACGACACTTGTCGGCAATTGGCCGTCTCCCGTCGCTGTCCGAGATGTTTGGTTCGTCGTGAACGGCAACGCCGGGCTGTAAGCGGTCCAGCAGATCTATGAGTAGTTGAAGCAGATGAACAAGCAGCATGAGGCCGAGCGACCCAAGGCCTAAGTTGATGAACCCTCCGAGCCTGAGCTCTGCTGTTTATCCGTCGAGTGCTGCGGAAGAATGCACTAACGTCGAAATGAAGCGAGAGTCGGCTCAGGTTGTCGACCGGTCCGGAAGCGGAGCGGGGCCGATGGCGAAGAGCTTCGAGGCTAGGATCAAATTCTAACAACATGCTAACTCCCGGAGAAATATACTCCAATCTCGACGGGCTCGCCGCGAATCCTCCGGCAGGCGGTGATTTCGGCTTGGCTCTGATGGAGGCAGTAGGAGCCCCGCGCGCTACGATCACGAAACTCCGCGACACTGCGAAGGACGGTGCATTCACCTGGGCTCGGATGCTGCGCTTTGAGGCGACCGAGCCAGGAGGGGCGGATGCGGCACTGGACCGAATGCGAGCTGAATCAGAGGCCTCGCCGAAGGGGCGCCGCGCCCGAGTGCTGCTCGCGTATGACGGCGAACGGATCGCCGCCTACGATACCAGCCCCAGGTTCGATGAAGAGCCGCTACGCGTCGGCCTCGACATGCTCTCGCTTGAGGGCGACATATTCTTCCCGCTGGGCGGTCATGAGCGCTACGTCCCCAAAAAAGAGCGCATGGCTGATGTGCGGGCGACGCGCTTCATCTCGCGCTTCCACGACGCGGTACGCGATGCCAATCCAGATTGGACGACGGAAGCCGATCGGCACGCGCTCAATATCTTCATGGCGCGCGTACTATTCTGCCTGTTCTCGGACGATGTCGGGATCTTCGAGAAGGACGCATTTGAGACCGCCGTGCGCAGGTCAACGGATGTAGACGGGACGGACCTTACCGCGTTTCTTGAGGGCGCGTTCCGGCACATGGACACGAAGCCCGACGAGCGATCGCCGGAAACAAAGGGCTGGTCCAAGCTGGAGTACGTCAACGGATCTCTGTTCGAGGAAGATGTTCCAATGCCGGCGCTGGATGGGCGCTGCCGCAAGCTGCTTCTCGACTGCGCTGGGTTGAACTGGAAGCTCATCAATCCTGACATATTCGGCTCCATGCTCCAGGCAGTCGTCGACGTGGACAAGCGTGGCGAACTGGGGATGCACTACACGTCCCCAGCCAACATCATGAAGGTGCTGGAGCCCATCCTTCTTGACCCGCTGCAAGCAGAGCTGGAGCGCGCGGGGGCGAACAAAGCGCGGCTGCGCGACTTCCTCGAGCGACTTAGCCGCATCCGCGTGTTCGATCCTGCGTGCGGCTCAGGCAATTTTCTGATCCTTGCATACAAGGAACTGCGGGCACTGGAAACGCAGGCTTTGCGCCGCCTAGCCACGCCGCGCCTGTCGGGGATTGCGTTGGAGCAGTTCTTCGGAATCGAGATCGACGATTTTGCCTGTCAGGCCGCACGGCTGGGCCTGTGGATTGCGAAATACCAATGCGACCAGCAGCTTGAACTGGACCTCGGCCAGCGCACCGACTTCCTGCCGCTTCAGAAGGCCGGCGTGATTGTGACGGACAATGCGGCTGAGATCGACTGGAAAGAGGTTTGCCCCCCGGTCACGGAAGCGGAGACGGTCGTGGTCGGGAATCCGCAGTTCCGCGGTTCATCCTACTGGTCGCCCGAGCAGAAGGCGGACATGGCACGCGTGTTCAAGGGGCGCGTCAAGAACTGGGGCAATCTCGACTACGTGACCCTCTGGTTCGCCAAGGCACGCGACTACGCACTGGCAACAGGCGCGCCATTCGCCTTCGTGGCCACCAACTCCATCGTACAAGGCGTGCAGGTGCCTGAACTGTGGCCGCATCTGCTCGACGACATGGAAATTCGTTTCGCGCACCGTTCGTTCAAATGGTCGAACCTCGCCGCCCACAATGCGGGCGTGACCTGCGTAATCGTCGGCATGGGGCGACCAACGAACGCGCCTAAGCGCCTGTTCGACGGCGATACGGTGCGCGACGTGGATGTAATTGGCCCCTACCTCGCGCCGGGCACGACAGCAATCGTAGCCAAGACAAGCAAGCCGCTCGCCCCTGATCTCGAAGCGATGACACGCGGAAATCAGCCGACCGACGGCGGCAACCTGATTCTCGACCGCAACGAGCGCGACGCGCTGCTGGAGGCTCATCCGGAAGCCGCTCGCTTCGTGCGCCGGCTCTACGGCTCTCAGGAATTGATGAAGGGCATCGAGCGGTACTGCTTGTGGGTGGGGGACGATGAGGTCGAGGAGGCCAAGGCCATTCCCGAACTGGCACGACGGTTCGATGCCGTGGCACGGGATCGCGCCAAGGAGGAGGCGTCCGAAATATCCAAGGCGTTTGCAGATCGACCGCATCGGTTCCTGCAACGTCCGGGCGCGGCGACCTCGCACACGATCATGGTGCCACGTCCAGCTAGCAAGGACCGCGAATATCTGCCCGTCGACGTGAAGGACGATACCAACATCACGTCCAGCGAAGCTTTCGGCATCTTCGACGGTGCGATTTGGCAAGCTGCCGTCCTGTCATCGCGTCTGCATCGGTTGTGGTTGGAGACGGTGGGCGGTCGCCTAAAGGAGGACCCGCGCTACTCGAACACTCTCGTCTGGAATACCTTTCCTCTGCCTTCTCTATCGGCACGTCGCAAGGCCGATCTGGAAGAGCACTGGTGGACAATCGACGAGGCGCGAAAGGAGGCGGGGTTCGGTCGTTCGCTTGGTGATCTCTACGTCCCCGCCACCATGCCTCGCCCCCTGCGCCGCGCCCATGAAGAGGTAGACGAGACAATGGAAACGATCTTCGGCTCACGTCGCTACCGCTCGGACGCAGACCGGATCGAGCACATGCTGCAACTCTATGCGCGCATGGTGGTGGGAGAAGCAAAGCCGTCCAAGATCAAGGAAGAAGAGATCAGGGCATGAGCGAGACAAAGAACAAGGCGGGCGAGAACGGTCTCGGCTCCATTACGCTCAACTATGACGGAACGGGCGCGTCGAAGACGACAGACAGTCTCGGCATGCGCGCCATGCAGGCCCGCGTGTGGGACAAGCGGGACGCGCAGCACCTGCTGGTGAAGTCGCCACCTGCCTCGGGCAAGTCGCGTGCGGCCATGTTCGTGGGGCTAGAGAAGCTACGCACCAAAGCCGCTGACCGCGTAGTGATCGCGGTGCCCGAGCGCTCCATTGGCGCCTCGTTCCGGGACACGGGCCTCGCGGCGGGCGGCTTCCACTCGGACTGGCAGCTTGACCTCGACCTCTGCACCGTCGGCTCGGAGACTGGCCGCAAGGTGGATGAACTAATCGGGTTTCTTCGCGGAGAAGGTGATAGGCGAACGGCACTGTGCACGCACTCCACCCTGCGCGCCGCCTACGCCAAGACGGACGACGTGACCTTGTTCGACCGCGCGCTCATCTGCGTGGACGAACTGCACCACGCTTCCTCGGACGAGAACAGCAGGCTGGGTAACCTGCTGCGTGGACTGATCGACCGGGCGGGTGAAGCGGGGTCCGACGCCGCGCATATCCTCGCCATGACAGGTTCGTATTTTCGCGGCGATGGCACGGCGGTGCTGCATCCACAGGACGAGGCCCGTTTCGAGAAGGTAATCTACACCTATTACGAGCAACTCAACGGCTACGAATACCTCAAGACGCTGCGTATCAACTTCCGTTTCTATCAGGGCAAGTATCTCGATGCGATTGGCGGTGCCCTTGACCCGCACATGAAGACCATCGTGCATATCCCCCATGTCGGTTCGTCCGAGGGCAGCGGGATCAACAAGATGTTCGCGGTGGATGCGATCGTAGATGCGATCGGCGACCGCTTGGGCAAATCTCCTAAGACCGGCATAGACCCCACGACTGGATTTGTGCACCTCACAGCAGGCGGTCGTACGCTCAAGATAGCGAACCTCGTTGACGACAGCGCCGACCGCGAAAAAGTGCTGGCGAGCCTTCGCGCAGTAAGGGACCGCGACGATGTCGACATCATCATCGCGCTTGGCATGGCCAAAGAGGGCTTCGACTGGGTGTGGTGCGAGCACGTTCTCACGGTCGGCTACCGAGGCTCGTTGACCGAAATCGTGCAGATCATCGGCCGAGCGACGCGGGATGCGCCTGGTAAAACGGAGGCGCAGTTCACCAATCTTGTCTCTGCGCCCTTCGCCAATGACGAGGCGGTGAGCCGCGCCGTCAACGATATGCTCAAGGCCATCTCGGTTTCGCTCCTGATGGAGCAGGTGATGGCGCCCGTCTTCAAGTTCCGCACGCACAAAGGCGCGGACCAATTCGATGGCTCGCCCGGCGACAAGCCGAATCCGGGGCCCGTGACGAACGCGGGCGAAATCGAAATTGTCGGCATGCCGGAGCTTGACGGGAAGGCTGTCGAGGCGATCGAAACCGACTTTAACGACTTGTTCGCCGCTGTGCAGAATGACACGCGCACGCTGACGGTCATGATCAATCCCGACGACCACCACACAGACGTGATTTACGACCTCGTGGTTACAGACGTGATCAAGCGGCGTTACCCTGACTTCTCGGCAGAGCAGGTGCAGGACGCGGTGGGTCTATTTGGTGTACGCGCCGGACTCGGCCGAGAAGTTGCCAAGGACCCAAGCATTATCCAGACGGCCGGAATGTCCGAAGGGGAACAGGCGGTCTTCACAGGACCAGACGAAGGTGATGGCGAGCGCGACACGACCGGTCCAAATGCCGGCGACCGCTTCGTACAGCAGGCAAAGCGGTTCATCAACGTGAGGGAACTGCAAGTCGATTTGCTCGGCGGTCGCCGCGACTTCGATGATGCCTACGAGCTATTGTCGAAGGAACTCTCCGAGGAGTTGCTAGCGCGCCTTCATGGCGAGGTTCGCTCCCTCACGGTGAGCATGACGCAAGAGGAGGCCGAAAAGCTGTATTCTCGCATCAAGGAATTTATCCAGCGTGAGGGCCGCGAGCCCAATCTGAATTCCCCAAATGGCCGCGAAGTCAGGTTGGCGGAAGCTTTGGCATTTCTACGCAAACTGTCGCGGGAGAAACGCGCTGCCATGGCGGGCGCGGATGAGGGACAGGTCGATGCCTGAAACGATCGACTACTTAAACGACGAACTTCTTCTCACACCTGACGAAAAGCCGAAGGCAGCGCGAACGCCCCTCCTCGCCCGCGCGGTTGAGGTGATCGAACGTATCAACGCTTTCATGCACGAAAATGGTGCCGAGCCGGTTTCTGAGCCAGGGCGCAGCGTTCGAGAGCGCATGCTTGCCAATGAATTAGCTGGACTGCGGGCATCGAAGGCAGACCTCGACGGGCTAGCACCTTACGATACACGCAACCTCGTGTTCGGCGGAACGAACGTCGCCGATCCTCTCAATGATCCTCTGCTTTCCGATGGTCTCGACATCTTCGAGGTGCGGGACGAACTGAGGCCGATGGCACGACCTGACTTCGTCGCCGACCGACGCCCGTGCCCTGACTTCGAGCGCTTCGAACCGCTGTTCGAGCGCATTCGAAAGGCCATTGAGCAAAGGACGCGCGAGCCCCGGCCTTTTCGGCAGGAGCGGGTCGAGCTGGGCGAGTTCTTCGTCCTCAAGGGTCAGCTTGTCCATGTTGCGGACCTTCGCGACGAGCACCGGCGCAATGGCAAACCTGACGCCCGACTGCGCGTCATCTTCGACAACGGCACGGAATCGAACCTGCTGATGTCATCGCTTGTGCGGCGGCTTTACGAGGATAAAGATGCTCGCCGAATGGGCACCACGGACGCGGGCCCCCTGTTTAGTGGCGCTCAGACCGGCTTCGTATACGTCCTGCGGTCCCTATCGGAGAAACCTGAAGTCCAAGGATTACTTAAGGTAGGCACCACATCAGGAGCAGTGGAGGACCGCATAGCGCACGCCGAAACGCAGTCGACATTTCTATTCGCACCCGTTGTGATCGTGGCAACCTATGAACTGGTGGGTCACTCGGCGAAAGAAGCCGAACAGCGCATACATCAAGCACTTAGACCCTATCACATGGCTCTGCGGGTGACGGGCCCAGACGGACGATCCTTCAGTTCGGTGGAGTGGTTCAGGGTGACGCCAGAATTGGTTGAAAAAGCTATCACGCACGTGCTCGCTTAGGGGCAATCATCCTCTAACGCCCTTCTCCGTTAGCTAGCGCAATTCCCAATATTGCTGCGTGGCATCCCTATGGATGAACGACGCCTTGCGGGCGCAATGTCTGGGTCGAACAGATGACTGAGTTGAGAGCGCGAGGCCGAATGTCTGCTATCGCGCATTCAGCCAGCACCTGCTTTTATCCCTTAGCTGACGATTGCCATTCTACTGCTTCCGAACGATTAGCGGACATGAGCAAAGGACTATCTGCATGTCTCGCGTCGATGTCCGCTAATGGCATTGAAGCTGCCATTTGCCGGATTGTCTCATTCGCGACAACGTCGGCCAACAGCCAGTTCCGCTC
>CAUJKI010000674.1 GCA_963205015.1 Pseudomonadota bacterium | reverse complement strand
AGATCAACAACGCGGTCGGGCTCGCTCAGCAAGCCTGTGCCATCGGCAAGCTGCATCAGGCGGTCGAGCGCCGCAGCCTCGCTCTCGGCGGGAAGATGCACGCGGCTCCCGTTGTCGAGTGTGAGCGACCAGCGGCGCTGGCCGACACGTTCCGAGACCAGGACGCGCGTCTTGATGCTCGGATGCGCATCGAGTGCTGCGATGAGCGTCGCCACGGCTTTCGGCGCGCCGGCACCCGAGATGCGCGGCAGCGCCTCCAATGTCGAGGCTGGAACACGCGCCAGCTCACGTCCTTCGCCGTCGACAAGGCTCGCGCCATTGTCGTGAAGCCACACCGCGACTGGCGTGCGCTCGCTTATCCTGACCTCGACGGCATTCGGCAGAACGCGGGTCACCGTGGCGCGGCTCACCCACGACAGGGCTTCGACGCGGCGGCGAGCAGCTTCCGGGTTGTAGCGAAGCAGCGACGTCGGTCGTCCTAGATCGAGGGCAGCAAAGATGTCGCCGTCGATGGTGTAGCGGTGTCCGGTGACATGGATTTCGTCGACGCCGAGACCGGCCATGATCATCAGCTCGTCGATGTGTGCGCTGAGTGGCGCCGAGGCCGGTAGCGCGCCGACGCGGCTCACCACGAGGAATGCCGAAACGCCGAGCAGCAGGGCCGCGCCGAGCGTCACCGGCATCAAGGATCGGCGACCGCGTGCACTTGGCGTTTGCTGCGCCACGGACTCCGGCAGGGACGCGAGGTCCGGCGCGGGCTTGCGCGGTCGAGCCTCGGCACGCGCGCGCGTACGCTCGCGTTCGGCGCCGCGCCACCAGAACCGGGGTATGTCGAGCCGCTCGCGCACGCCGTCCATCCGCTGCTCGCGTTATGTCCGAGATATTCGCCTGTCCTCGTGGCGCAGTTCGGAGCGAATTCCTCGAGCACGCAGGCGCAGCCCGCCCGCAAGAGCTGGCGCACCATCGTTAACCATTTCGGCGATTTGGTTAATTTTCAGTGAAAGTTGCGCCAGCCACCCGGCATCGCGGGCCGGAATCAGCGCGCGATCGAGGCGTCCTCGACGAGCCAGGCGACGAGCGCGCCGAAGGAGAGGCCCATATGCTGGGCGAGCTCCGGCACCAGCGATGTCGGCGTCATGCCGGGTTGGGTATTGATCTCGAGGAAAGCCAGCTCCCCGGTCGCCTCGTCCCAGCGGAAATCCGAGCGCGAGACGCCGCGGCAGCCGAGCGCCCGGTGCGCTGCAAGCGTATGCGACTGGACGGCACTGCGGACTTTGTCGGGAACACGGGCCGGCAGGATGTGCTTCGAGCCGCCGGGCGCATACTTGGCCTCGTAGTCGTAGAACTCGAGGTGGTCCGCTGCGATGATGTCGATGATGTCGGTCACGCGATCACCGACGACACCGCAGGTCAGCTCGCGCCCAGCCACGAATTTCTCGACCATGATGTGCCCCTCGCGGGTCACGGGGATCGTACGGATGGCATCGGGTGGGCGGTTCGCACCTTCGCGTGCAATGACGACACCGACGCTGGAGCCTTCCGAAACGGGCTTCGCGACATACGGCGGCGCCATGACATGATCCGCAAGCGCTGCCTCGGGCGTCACCACGAGCCCCTGTGCGACCGGCACACCGACGGCGCGCACGATCTGCTTGGTCCGCTCCTTGTCCATGGCCATCGCAGAGGCAAGCACCCCCGAGTGCGTGTAAGGGATCTCCATCACCTCGAGCAGGCCCTGCACGCAGCCGTCCTCGCCCCAGCGCCCGTGCAGCGCATTGAAGCAGACGTCCGGCCTGATCTCCGCAAGCCGCGCGGCAATATCGTGGCCGACGTCGATCGGCGTCACGCGAAAGCCCTCGCCTTCGAGCGCCTTCGCGCATTCATTGCCCGAGGAAAGGCTCACCTTGCGCTCGGCGGACCAGCCTCCCATGAGTACGGCTACATGCGGCTTGCCCTGCCCTGTCGCGGTGGCCGTCATGGTGCGTGCTCCTCGACGAGCGCAACGCCGACCGCGTGACCGGGAAGGGCCTCGCCGACGCGCACGATTTCCCACTGCAGTTCGATCCCGCTCGATGCACGTACGCGCGCGCGCACCGTCTCGCCGAGCCGCTCGATATCCTCCGCACTTGCCTGCCGATCGTTGATCAGGAAGTTGCAGTGCATCTCCGAAACCATGGCGCCGCCGACGCGCAGGCCGCGGCAGCCCGCAGCGTCGATCAGCTTCCAGGCGCTATTGTCCGGCGGATTCTTGAAGGTCGATCCACCCGTGCGCTCCTTGATCGGCTGATGCTTCTCGCGATAGGCCGCGACCTCGTCCATGGCGCGCGCGATCTCCTCGGGCTCACCGGGCGTCCCCTCGAAAATGGCGCTCGTGAAGATCCAGTCGGGCGGGACGGAGCAGCGGCGGTAGGTGAAGCCCATGTCGGCATTGATGAGCTCATGCAGGCGGCCCGCACGGTCAATCGCACGCGCCGAGAGCAGTACGTCCTTGGTCTCGCTGCCGTGGGCGCCGGCATTCATGCGCAGCGCACCGCCGATCCCGCCCGGAATGCCGCGATAGAACGAAAGACCGGCGATGCCGGCATCCGCCGCCGCACGCGCGACCTTCACATCGGGAACGGCCGTTCCGACGCGCAGGCGCGTCAGATCCAAAACCTCGACTTCGCCAAAGCCGCGCCCGAGCCGCACGACGACGCCGCCAACACCACCGTCGCGCACGAGAAGGTTCGAGCAGAGCCCAATGGCGAACACCGATACTTCCGCGGGGACATGCGCCATGAAATAGGCGAGGTCGGCCTCGTCGGCCGGTGTGTAGAGCACCTCCGCCGCCCCGCCGACGCGAAACCACGTGATGTCCTTCAGCGGCGCATCGCCAACGAGGCGTCCGCGCAGCTCGGGCAGAAGCACTTTCAGTTCGGCAGCGAGGCTCGACACGTTCAGACGGCGCTCCCGACGCGCAGCGGGATCGCCGCGAGCCAGTCAGGCAGCGCGTGCGCCCATTCGGTGGAATTGCCGGCCCCCAGGCAGATCACCATGTCGCCGGGACCAGCAAGATTGCGAAGCGCGGGAACGAGATCCTGCGGCGCATCGACGGCGACGACGCTGCGATGGCCTGCGCGCGCGATGCCGGCGGCGAGGCTCCGCGAGCTGATGCCCTCGATCGGCGCCTCGCCGGCCGAATAGAGGGGCGCGACGATCACGTGGTCCGCATCCTTGAAGCAGGTAGCGAACTCATCGAACAGCGATTTCACGCGCGTATAGCGATGCGGCTCGACGACAGCGATGACGCGCCCTCTGGCGCCCGCGCGCGCCGCGCCAAGTACCGCCGCGATCTCGACCGGATGGTGGCCGTAGTCGTCATAGAAGTTGGCGCCGTTCCATGTGCCCGTCGGCTGGAAGCGGCGCTTGACGCCCGAGAAGCTCGCCATCGCGCTGCGGATGGCCTCATCCCTGATGCCGGCTTCGGCCGCGACGCCGATCGCCGCAAGTGCGTTGAGCGCGTTATGCGCACCGGGGACAGGCACGACCCACTCGACAAGCTCGCGCGCGCCGCCGGCAACAGCCTCGCCGAGCCGGGCGTCGAAGATCGTATTCGCACCTTCGACGCGCACTTTCGTCAGCACGAGGTCGGCCGTGGGATCGACGCCGTAGGTGAGCAGGCGGCGTCCATCGTGCCGCAGCTGCAGCTCGTCGATCATCGCCCGCGCGACCGGATGGTCGATGCAGGTCATGGCGAGGCCGTAAAAGGGGATATTGCGGTAGAAGGCGCGATAAGCCTCGTGCATCTCCTCGACCGTGCCAAAGTAGTCGAGGTGCTCGGGATCAATGTTCGTGACGACACCGATCTGAGACGGGATCTTGATGAACGTGCCGTCCGACTCATCTGCCTCGACGACCATCCAGGGTCCCGCGCCGAGGCGCGCGTTCGAGCCCCAGCTATTGATGATGCCGCCGGTGATCACGGTCGGCTCGAGGCCGGCCTCGACGAAGATGTGCGCGACGAGCGAGGTCGTCGTCGTCTTGCCGTGCGTCCCGGTGACCGAGACCGTCGAATAGAGCCGCATGAGCTCGGCAAGCATCTCGGCGCGGCGAATGATGGTAAGACCTTTCTCGCGCGCGGCCTTCAGCTCGGGATTCGTGCTCTTCACGGCCGTCGAGATCACGACATAGCGCGCGCCGACGAGGTTGATCGGATCATGCCCGACGAACACGCGGATACCCTTGGCGCGGAGCCGCCTGACGTTGGCGCTGTCCTTCTGGTCGCTGCCCTGGACGGTGTGGCCCTTCGCGCGCAGGATCTCCGCGATGGCGCTCATCCCGATGCCGCCGATGCCGATGATGTGGAATGTGCCCGGTTCGCTCGGTATCTGCATGCTCGCCTAGCCTCTATCCGTCCCCGTTTGCGATGCAGCACGAATCACTCACGCGCGATTCGTCGTCCGCGCACCAATCAACTCTTCCGCGAGGTCGGCAAGCCGCAACACGGCATCCGGCCGGCCTAGCTGCTTCGCAACGTGGGCAGCCGCCGAAAGTACCTCCGGCTGCTCCATCAGAGAAGCAATTGTTTCGGATAACTTTTCCGACGTCAGTGACTTCTGCTCGAGGCACCAGGCGGCGCCGGCCTCGGCGAGCCGCGTCGCATTACGGAGCTGATCGTTGTCCACCGCGTGCGGCAATGGCACGAGCACCGCTGGCCGGCCGAGCACCGTCAGCTCGGCAATGCTCGAAGCACCGGCACGGCCGACGACGAGATGGGCATTGGCCATGCGCTCCGGAAGGTCCCTGAAGAAGGTCTGAAGCTCGGCGGTAACGCTGGCGGCGGCATAGGCGTTGCGCACCTCGGCCAGATCTTCCTCGCGGCACTGCTGGACAATGCGCAATCTGGCCCGCTGATTAAGAGTCAGCTGCGCGATCGCAGGCGGCACGGCCTCGGAGAAGTAGCGCGCACCCTGGCTGCCGCCGAACACGAGCAGGTTGAAGGGCTCATCAGGACCGGCCGCGCGATAGGGCCGCGCGCTCCAGTCGATCACAGCGTCGCGTACCGGATTGCCCGTGAAACGCACACGCGTCGTCAACTTGTCGGACAGAAGCGCCGTCTGCTCGAAAGATGTCGCGATGCGCGAGACTCGCGGCGCCAGCATCCGGTTGGCGCGGCCGAGCACGGCGTTCGCTTCATGAATGGCTGTCGGAATGCGCCTGAGCTTGGCTGCGACCAGAGGCGGAAATGTCGGATATCCGCCGAAGCCGATGACCGCACCCGGCTGGACCCGGCGGAGCAGCGCGTAGGCCGCGCGTACACCGCTCATGAGCGACAGGACGGTCCTGACAGCCGCTGCTGGCGACCGCCCGGCGAGCGTGGCCGAGGGCACTGTATGGATAGCGCGAGCGGGAAATCCGGTGCCATAGCGGTCGCCGCGCTCGTCCGTCACAAGGTCGACCGCAACCCCGCGCCGTCCAAGCTCCTCAGCCAAGGCAAAGGCTGGAAATAAATGCCCACCCGTGCCCCCGGCGGCCAGCATGACCGACTTGTCCCCCACGTCCACTCCTTCCCCTAAAAATCGACCTTAGCGCGCATTGCGGCCAATCGGCGGCAGCGGGCTTGCGACACGTGGCCGGCCGACGACGCGCGTATCGGCCCGCCGGCGCCCCAGCGCGAGCAGCATCCCGACCGTCAGCGAGGCCGCGATCATCGACGAGCCGCCCGCCGAGATGAACGGCAGCGTCATGCCCTTGGCCGGCACGAGGCCGACGTTGACGGCCATATTGATCGAGGCCTGGAGCGCAATGAGGAGCGCAAGGCCATTGACTGCAAGATGCGTGAAAGGATCGCGCCGGTGCCGGTAGCGCATGAGCGCGCGGCCGACAAGGAAGGCAAAAAGCGCGATCAGCAGCAGGCACGCCAGCGCCCCGTACTCCTCCGCCACCACGGCGAAGATGAAGTCCGTATGCGCGTCGGGGAGCACTGACTTGATCGTACCCTCGCCAGGTCCGCGACCGAAGAAGCCGCCCTCGGCAAAGGACTGGATCGCGCGGTCCGTCTGGAAAGTGTCACCCGATGTGGGATCGAGGAAGCGCGCGAAGCGGCCACGCACGTGCGGGAATGCCGCGTACGCCGTCGCCAGCAGGCCGACACCAACCCCGCCGAACGCGACGGCCCACAGGAGCGGCTGGCCCGAAATGAAGAACAGCGCGCCGAATACCACTGTCACGAGCATCAATTGGCCGACGTCTGGCTGGAGCAGCAGCAACGCCGCGATCGCCGCATAAAGCGCGACCGCGACGAATACCAAGCCATAGTCGGATCGCGCGCGCGCCTGCGTGAACAGCCATGCCAGCACGACGGCATATGCCGGCTTTGCGAGCTCCGAGGGCTGCAGCGAGAAGCCGGCAAAGCGCACCCAGCGCCGCGCGCCGTTGACCTCCGGTCCAAGGAATACGGCCACCACCATGAGCACGAGCGCCACGCCCAGCAGCACCGTCGCCAGCGTCAGCACGCCACGCGGCTCGAGCAGCGAGGTGAGCAGCATGAGCATGACGCCGACCAGCGCAAAGAAGAGGTGGCGTTCGACGAAATAGAAGGTCGGCAGCCCCTTGCGTGTCGCCACGGCAGGGCTGGCCGCGAGCGAGAGCACGACGCCGATGCCGACCAGCGCCAGTACGGCGATGAGCAGGGCGCGGTCGACCGAGAACCACCATTCGGTGATCAGGCTGCGGTCATCGCGGGCGAGCCTCATCCGCCCTCCTTGATCAGGTCGGCGACGAGCGCACGGAACACATCGCCACGATGGCCGTAGCTCTTGAACTGATCGTAAGAGGCGCAGGCCGGCGAGAGCAGCACCACCGGCTCGGCGGCGCTGCTTGCGACCGCGTCGCGCGCGGCAGCAGCCAGCGCCTTGTCGAGCGTGCCCGCGTGCTCATAGGGCACATGACCGTCGAGTGTGCGCGCGAAGTCATCGGCCGCCTTGCCGATCAGATAGGCCTTTGCAATGCGCGGGAAACATCCCGCGAGCGATGTGATGCCACCTTCCTTGGGAAGCCCTCCCGCAATCCAGTAGATGCCACTCGGCCAGGAAGTGAGCGCCTTCTCGGTCGAGTCGGCGTTGGTGGCCTTGCTGTCATTGATGAAGAGCACGTTGCCTTTGCGACCGACCTCCTCCATGCGGTGCGGCAGACCGGGAAAGGTACGGAAAGCTGTGACATGATCGGCAAGCGGCTTCCCCGACAGCGCAAGCGACGCCACAGCGAGCGCGGCAAGCGCGTTCTGCATGTTGTGGCGGCCGCGCAGAGAGCCGATGCCGGCTAGGCTGCCCACATCCATCGGCAGCCCCTCTACCGCGGCGAAATGCAGATGGTCGTCCTCGCCGTAGAAGAGAGGGATATCGCTGGGGCGCACACCCAGACTGCTGATCGCTGTAACCGGCGTACCATCCTCCGCAGCGCGATCGGCAATAGCAGAACTGAGCGGATCGTCGATGCCGATCACGGCTACGCCGGAACGCTCTATCAGGCTCTCCTTGATCGCCACATAGCGCGACATGGTGCCGTGCCGGTCGAGGTGGTCCGGCGAGAGGTTCAGCAGCACGCCGATGGTCGGCGCGAGCGAGGGGGTCAGGTCGATCTGGAAAGTGCTCATTTCGAGCACGTGAATGCGCTTGCCGTCGGGCGGAGCGAGATCGAGTACGGGTACGCCGATATTGCCGCCCATCTCGACATCCGCGCCAGCGGCTCTGAGCGTATGCGCGATCAGCGCCGTTGTCGTCGACTTGCCGTTCGTGCCGGTGATGCAGATCACTTGCGAGGCCGGCGCCAACCGCGCACGCTCGCGGAAGAACAGCTCGATGTCGCCGATGATGTCGATGCCGGCGGCCCGCGCGCGCGTCACCGTCCAATGCGGCTCGGGATGTGTGAGCGGCACACCCGGCGCCAGAACCAAGGCGGCGAAGCGGCTCCAGTCGGCCTCCGCAAGATCGATGACATGAACGCCTTCGGCAGCGGCCGCTGCGCGGGCGGTCTCGCCATCGTCCCAGCCGGCCACGCGGGCGCCTCCAGCAAGCAGTGCACGGCAGGTCGAGCGGCCGGAGGCCCCAAGCCCAAACACGGCCACCTCGTGGCCCGCGAACGACGTGACGGGAATCATGGGTTGCATAG
>CAUJKI010000673.1 GCA_963205015.1 Pseudomonadota bacterium | reverse complement strand
TTTCTGTTGAGAAGCCCTTTATTTTTTATCACGCTGCGCTCGCTTTGCAGAATGTCGCGAATATTCTTTCAGCGACCGAGGAGAAAGCGCAGCTGCGTCAGATCGGCGAACAGGCCTTGGCTAACCTCAGGAAATTCGGTGGAACTCCAGACCGCAACACCGTGGACGTGCTCAATGCATTGATCGCAAGCCTTCGTGCGGATTAATGCGTTGTATCTATTCTTCTCCGTTTGCGTCCTGCCGAGAAGGCCGACGACGTGATGGAGGTTTGGGAGGAGCCCAAACACGACTAGTTTCCTCGATTGGCGCCCGTGATGACGCAAACTTATCCCCAACCTCCACGCGTTGTTGCACACTCGCTCCCACTCATCCCACGAGGGGGCGCTGTCGACGTGCTCGCGGCGTGGGATGAGGCCGCAGGGCGGGCAGTCGCCGAGTGGCGCGCCCGGGAAAGAACGTAGAGGCCGGATCGGCTCTGCCGGCTGCCGTGCCTGGATCCCGTTCTTGCGGCGCAGGGCGCGGATGTCGTTCTTCGCCGGTATCGAGAGTCTGGCGTCCGCGCCTTGCTCCCCTCACTCCATCCAAATGCCCGGCGCCCGCGCCGGGCGCGTTGGGATTCCCCCACCCCTAACCCCTCCCCACAAGGGGGAGGGGGATTGAAGTGCGGAGAGCTGCCCGAGCGACTGCAACGTCGCGACTTCGGCGCTGGGGAGGAGAATGACGGTTAGATCGCGAAGGCACCGCCGCAGCGCGTGCGGGGACGTGCGCCGTGGCATCCGCCTCGGCGCGAGTGGCGATGTCATCCCGTGCCAGTTGATGAGCGCCGCGGCACGCGCGCCGGGCTGCTGACAAGCTGCCGGATGTGGTGCAGATAGTCCCGGGACCAGGGGGACTCATCACATGCGCCTACGCATCCATCAGATCGGCGAACTCATTGGCATCTTCCTGCTGCTCGCGTCGACGGCCATGCAGCTCTTCTATCTCGAGCCGCTGAAGCGCGAGATCGAGATGCGGCTCGTCGCCTTCAACATCCAGCAGTCGGCGCAGATCCAGTTGCGGACGGCCTACGAAAACCAGCTCGCGCTGCTGAAGGTGATGAATGCGCCCGCCGAGCAGATCAGCGCGGCCGAGGCGCAGCGTGCGAAGATGCTCTCACAGTACAAGAACTCCGACGCCGATATCGCGGATGTCGTGATGGCCAAAGAGGACGTCGAGAATTATCTGGAAATCATCGTGATCGTGCTGTTCGCGCTCGGCAGCGTGCTCGCGGGCCTCGGTCGCCTCATCGAGTTCCAGACGGCGGTGCGGCTGCAGCGGGAGTGAGCGCGACCGGCTATCCGAGTGACTGCAGGTACTCGAGCACCGGCCGCGCGGACTCGCCGCCCATCTTGGCGTGCATGATGAGAGGGATGCCGTGGGCGCCGGGAGCGTGCCGCGCTTGCGGACAGGCTATGATGGCGGCCTTCACGACATCGAGATGGCCGAGCATGGCGGCGGCAAAAATGTCGAGGCGGGCGCCGTTATCGAGCAGGAACTCCGCGATCTCGCGGCGGCCGGTGTGCGCCGCGGCGCCAAGCGCGGTTTCGAAATCGCCGCCGCCCCAGTCCCAGCAGGCGTTGATCAGCTTCGGCTCCTGCGCCAGCAATTCCTTGACCCGATCCAGATCCTTGTGCGCCTTGAGGACGAACTCGTTGACGAGATCGGGCGCGAGGGGCGGAGGTCTATCCATAGGGGAGGCCCTTTTCATTCGACGAATGCCAGAAGCGACTCTAGACTCTGTGCGGGCGTGCGTCAGCGGCGTTCGCGTGCTTGCATCGGCGCTGTTTCTGGACTGACATGGGGGCGGCAGTTTGTTCGCGGCGAGAACGATCACGATGTCCATCACCCTCTACGGCATTCCCAATTGCGACACGGTCAAGAAGGCGCGGACGTGGCTCGACGGCCAGGGTATCGTCTATGCGTTCCACGACTACAAGAAATCCGGCATCACGCCTGCGAAGCTGAAGGGGTGGTGCAAGGCGCTCGGGTGGGAGAGTGTGCTCAATCGCGCGGGGACGACCTTCAGGAAGCTGCCCGACACGGCGAAGTCCGATCTCGATCAGGCGAAAGCGATCGCGCTGATGGTCGAGCAGCCGTCGATGATCAGGCGGCCGATCGTCGAGCATGACGGCGGGCTGCTGATCGGCTTCAAGCAGCCGGAGTGGGATGCCGCACTCGGCAAGTGAGGCCGGTGCGGAGGCTGCGGCTCAAAGTATCCTGCTGAACCGCGCTCTCGACCGCTCGCGCGCCTTGTGCGCCTCGACCTCGCGATCCTTGGGCGGTGCATTCGTCTCCAATGAGCCAAGCAGGCGCGTCGCGGCGGCGGTGACCTCATCGATGGCGCGCTCGAACGCGGCGGCATTGGCCTGCGACGGCGCATTGAACCCGCTGAGCTTGCGCACGAACTGCAGGGAAGCTGCGCGGATCTCGTCGTCCGTGGCGGGTGGATCGAAGTTGAACAGCGTGCGAATATTGCGGCACATGGGCGCCTCCTTTGCGCTAAACATGGGGCCGGAAGCCGCCCGCGTCGAGTGCCGTGAGCGCGAGACACGGTTTGAGAAAGTGCAGATCATGAGCCCTGACGAACGAGCCATTCGAGATCTGGTCGCGAAGTGGATGGAAGCGAGCAAGACTGGCGATACGAAGACCGTGCTGAGCCTGATGACGGATGACGTGGTCTTCATGGTTCCGGGGCACGAGCCGTTCGGTAAGGAGGCCTTCGAGGCCGCGTCTACTGGCAATACTTCGTCGAGTATCGAAGGGACGAGCGAGATTCTCGAGCTACAGGTATTGGGCGAATGGGCGTATATGCGCAGTCGCCTGCATGTGAAAATGACGCCGCCGAACGGTAGCGTGATCGAGCGCGCGGGGCACACGCTGACGATCCTCAGAAAGCAACCGGACGGCCGATGGCTTCTCGCGCGCGACGCGAATCTGCTGACGGTCAAGTCGTAGCCAACCCCGCCCGTAATCGATCAACGCGAAGGAGGTCGCCTTGCCCAAATCTCATGGCAAAATCTACATCGGCGTCGGCGGCTGGACCTTCGAGCCGTGGCGCGGAGCGTTCTATCCCGACAAGCTGCCGCAGAAGCGCGAGTTGGAGTACGCCGCGCAACACCTCACCTCCATCGAGATCAACGGCACGTACTACGGCTCGCAGAAGCCCGAGAGCTTCGCGCGCTGGCACGACGAGACGCCGGACGGCTTCGTCTTCGCGCTGAAGGGCTCGCGCTTTACGACGAACCGGCGTGTGCTTGCCGAAGCGGGCGAGTCCGTCGAGCGGTTCATGGCCAGTGGCGTTCTGGAGCTGAAGGACAAGCTCGGTCCCATAAGCTGGCAGTTCATGCCGACGAAGAAGTTCGATCCCGCGGACTTCGAGGCGTTTTTGAAACTCCTGCCGAAGACGCTCGAGGGTCGCGCGATCCGCCACGCCGTCGAGGTGCGCCACGAGAGCTTCCGCAACTCCGAGTTCGTCGCCATGGCGCGCGAGCATGGCGTCGCCATCGTCATCGCGGGCGACAGCGACTTTCCCCAGATCGCCGATATCACGGCGCCGTTCGTCTATGCGCGCATCATGGGGACGGCGGAGAAGGAGCCGCTCGGCTATTCGAAGAAGGACCTCGATGCGTGGGCTGCGCGCGCGAAGGACTGGGCTGCCGGCAAGGCGCCGTCAGGTCTCGATGCGGTGAGTCCCGGGAAGGCCGATGGCAAGCCGCGCGACGTCTTCCTCTATGTCATCAGCGGCCACAAGGCGCACAACCCTGCTGCCGCCATGGCCCTGATCGAGCGGGTCCGCTGAGCGGCTATCTCAGGCGGTCGTAGACGCGGCCGATGAGCGAGCGCGGCGAGGCTGTATTCGCAGACTGTGCCTGGGGTGCGGCAGGCGCGGGCGCCGGCTGGCTCTGCTCCTGGGAGATGCCGGCGGGCGGCGCCGTAGCTGCGACGTAGTCCCGGATCGCGCGGTGCACGAAGGCGAGCTTGTCGTAGGCCGCTGCCGGGATCACGAACGGGTAGAAATCATTGTGCCCCATGCCACGGCTCATGTTGTTGAGCGCGATGGTCAGGGGGATCCACCGCTCCATGAGGGCGTCGAACGTCTCTTCGCGATGCACGTCGTAGGATTTGAAGGGCCATGTTGCGCCGAAGATCAGGCCCGAGGCGCGTGGCTCCATGCCCTCGGCTTGGGCCGTATCGATCGACGAGACAATGTGCAGGTAGTGCGCCCAGGTCTCGGCCCAATCCTCCCAGGGATGTGCGCTCGCATAGGCGGAGACGTGCCGCTCGGCCCAGTCATGCGGCGGTCCCTCGGCATGATGACGGGCAAGCGCGGCGCCATAGTCCGCGCGCTCGTCACCGAAGATCGTGCGGAAGGCCTCCTGCTGTCCCGTCGCGGCAATGAGCACGTTCCAGTAGAAGTGTCCGCTCTCGTGGCGGAGATGGCCGAGGAGCGAGCGGTAGGGCTCGCCGAACTGCTGGCGCTGGCGTTCGCGCTCGACGGCATCGGCTTCGAGCACGTTGATGGTGATCACGCCATCGAGATGGCCGGTGGCGGCATTGACCAGGAAGTCGAAGGCGAGGCGCTCGCCGCCGGCAGCCGTTGTGTCGAGCGGTAGCCCGAAACGCAGGAGATCGTAGACGAGGCGCTTCTTGGCGCGCTCCAACTCCCGCCAGGCATCGAGGTTCCCGGCGGCGGAAAGGTCGGGAATGGTGCGGTTGAGATCGCAGGCGCGGCAGAAGCCGTCGCCCGTGTCGGCCGGCGTCAGCCAGTTGCACGCGGCGTGGGCGGCATTGGCGCAATAGCGCATATCCCCGCCCTCGTGCCCGATTGCATGATAGCTGCCGACGACCCCGCCTGTGGGCTCGATCGCGACCACGGTGAGCCTCTCAGGATCGAACCCAAGCTCGGCGCCGCATTTCACACACTGGACATTCTCGAAGTAGACCTTGTTGCCGCACTTCGAGCAGGCGTAGTTCTTCATGGTACGATGCCGCTTCATTTCCGATCGGCGACGCCTTAGGGGCTTATCACTGGCCAACGCTCTCTGCGTAGTCTCATAAAGTGGCTGCCGCACCAACGTGCCAAATTTTTCGGCATCCGGGTGGACATTTTTCGGCAAGGTGCCCACGTGCTGGACGGCCGAAGCCCAACTCGTACGTTAACCGAGTGATTGCGCTTGTCGCCCCGCAGCGGACTCTGTATCGGAGTCCTGTCCTGCCATCCAACGCCCGGCCGTCCGGTTCGTTCCAGACCGGCGCGTGGCCAGAGCGTTGGGGGACGGCTCGCGGAAAGGCCTCATCTGCCCATGGCACTGCATGTCGCGCTGACGCACGAGACGATCTATCGCTACGATCGGCGCATCGGCATGGGGCCTCAGGTCATACGATTGCGGCCCGCGCCCCACGCGCGCACGCCGATCCTCAGCTACTCCATGCGGATCGAGCCGCCGGTCCATTTCCTGAACTGGCAGCAGGATCCTTTCGGCAACTACCTCGCGCGAGTCGTGATCCCCGAGGAGACCGACATATTCTCGGTCACGGTCGACCTCGTCGCCGACATGGCGGTGATCAATCCCTTCGACTTCTTCGTCGAGGAGGACGCCACCGAATGGCCTTTCGACTACGAGCCCGCGCTCATGAAGGAGCTTCAGCCCTATCTGGACATCGAGCCGGCGGGGCAGCGGCTCTCGAAGTATCTGAGCGGCGTCGACAAGAGCAAGCGCACGACGATCGACTTCCTCATCGATCTCAATCGCAATCTCCAGCATGAGATCCGCTATCTCATACGCATGGAGCCCGGTGTGCAGACGCCGGAGGAGACTCTGGCGCTGGGCTCGGGCTCGTGCCGCGACAGTGCGTGGCTGCTCGTCCAGATCCTGCGCAATCTCGGTCTCGCCGCGCGGTTCGTCTCCGGCTATCTCATCCAGCTCACGCCCGACGTGAAGGCGCTCGACGGCCCGACGGGCACCGAGGTCGATTTCACGGACCTGCACGCCTGGTGCGAGGTCTACATTCCCGGTGCCGGCTGGATCGGGCTCGATGCGACCTCCGGCCTGCTCGCAGGCGAGGGCCATATCCCGCTCGCCGCGACACCGCATCCGACGAGTGCCGCGCCGATCACCGGCAGCCACGGCCGTGCAGAGGTCGAGTTCGCGCACCGCATGGCGGTGATGCGCGTGCGCGAGACGCCGCGCGTGACGAAGCCCTATAGCGATGAACAATGGCAGGCCATCCTCGACGCGGGGCATGCGGTGGACGATCGCCTCAAGCGTGGCGACGTGCGCCTCAGCATGGGCGGCGAACCGACATTCGTTGCCGCCGACGACATGGAAGGCGCGGAGTGGAACACGGCGGCGGTGGGGCCGAACAAGCGCCGCTATGCGGACGATCTCGTACGGCGGCTGCGCGACCGCTTCGCGCCGGGCGGCCTGCTGCACTACGGCCAGGGCAAATGGTATCCGGGCGAGCAGCTTCCGCGCTGGTCCTTCGCGCTCTACTGGCGCGCGGATGGCGAAGCGCTGTGGGAAAACCAGGGCCTCATTGCGCGCGAGACGACCGGGCGTGCGCCGACCGCCGACGATACGCATCGCTTCATGCGCGGGCTGTGCGATCAGCTCGGCCTGCCGACGGAAAGCGGCATTGCGGCATACGAAGACCCGATCCATTTCATGGCCATCGAGCAGAAGCTGCCGCTCAATGCCACGATCGAGGCGAACAAGCTCGACGATCCGGCTGAACGCACGCGCGTCATGCGCACTTTCGAACGCGGGCTCGGAAAGCCCGTCGGCTATGTGCTCCCCGTACAGGTCTGGCATACGCAGGATCGCGGTCGCCGCTGGGTGACGGAGCGCTGGGCGCTGCGGCGCGGCAAGCTGTTCCTCGTTCCCGGCGACTCGCCGGTCGGCTTCCGCCTGCCGCTCGGCTCCGCACCCGCGCTGTCGCCCGTCGACTATCCGCATGTTCTGCCGCGCGATCCGTTCGCGCCGGCGCCGGCACTTCCTGAACGCCGCGTCCTCATGCAGCGCCGCCGCGCGGTCGCGCTCGAAGCGCCGCAGGCGCCGACCGGCATCCCCGATGAGGTCGTCGGCTCGGTGCGCACGGCATTGGCGGTCGAAGCGCGCGACGGGCGGATCTGCGTGTTCATGCCGCCGCTCACCGATGCCGAAGACTATGCCGCCATGGTCGCAGCCATCGAGGAGACGGCGCGCGCGAGCGACCTTGCCATCCACATCGAAGGCTACACGCCGCCGCACGACCCGCGCTTCAACGTGATCAAGGTGACGCCTGATCCGGGCGTGATCGAGGTCAACGTTCACCCGGCCATGTCGTGGGACGAGGCTGTCTCCATCACGACCGGCCTCTACGAGGATGCCCACTTCTGCCGCCTCAGCGCGGAGAAGTTCATGCTCGATGGGCGCCATACGGGAACGGGCGGCGGCAACCACATCGTGCTCGGCGGCGCGACGCCTGCCGACAGTCCTTTCCTGCGCCGGCCCGACCTGCTGGCCTCGGTCGTGACCTACTGGCAGAACCATCCCTCCCTTTCCTACCTGTTCTCAGGCCTCTTCATCGGCCCGACGAGCCAGGCGCCGCGCGTGGACGAAGGGCGGCACGAAGGACTCTATGAGCTCGAGATTGCGCTTGCCGAGGTGCCCGATCCGAGTGTGGGCAGCATCTCGCCATGGCTCGTCGACCGCCTCTTCCGTAATCTGCTGATCGACGTCACGGGCAATACGCACCGCGCCGAGATCTGCATCGACAAGCTCTATTCGCCGGACGGGCCGACGGGGCGCCTCGGGCTGCTGGAGTTCCGCTCCTTCGAGATGCCGCCGCACGCGCGCATGAGCCTCGCCCAGCAGCTTCTGCTGCGCGCGCTCGCCGTCATGTTCTGGGAGCAACCCTATCGCCAGAAGCTCGTGCGCTGGGGCACGGCGCTGCACGATCGCTTCATGCTCCCGCATTTCCTGTGGTCGGATTTCTCCGACGTGGTCGGCGATCTCAAGGCCGCCGGGCTGCCGATCGAGCTCGACTGGTTCCGGCCGCACGCCGAGTTCCGCTGTCCGGTCCTCGGCAGAATCGCGACGCACGACCTCGAGATCGAGTTGCGGCAGGCGCTCGAGCCCTGGCATGTCCTCGGTGAGGAAGGCGCTCCCGGCGGCACGGCGCGCTACGTGGATTCCTCGCTCGAACGGGTTCAGGTGGCCGTACGCGGGCTGGCGGGAGATCGCTTCGTCGTCACGTGCAATGGCCGCGCGCTGCCGCTGACGCCGACAGGCATCTACGGCGAGGCGGTCGCCGGTGTGCGCTATCGCGCGTGGTGGCCGCCCTCGGCGCTCCATCCGACCATTCCGACGCACGTGCCCCTGACACTCGATGTCTTCGATAGCTGGACAGGGCGTTCGATCGCCGGCTGCCGCTATCATGTCTCTCACCCCGGCGGGCGCAATTTCGAGATCTTACCGGTCAACGCCTACGAGGCCGAAGGGCGGCGCCTCGCGCGCTTCGAGGCGCATGGCCACACGGCAGGGCGGATGGCCCCGCAGATCGCGCGGGTCAACCCGGACTACCCGCTGACGCTCGACTTGCGTCGGAACGCATGAGCAGGCTGGCGGTGTGTGACGCGCATCACAGGCTTGGGGGCAAATCCGGCGCGCGGCGGGCGCCTGTTGCAGGGGGAACGATTCGGCGTGCTAGACACGGGGCGCCCGGCGGCGTTCTCGCGCGAAGGCGCCAGGATCCGGGAGGGTGTGCGCAAGGCAAGGTCCGGGACCGATGAACACGATCGCCTCCGCCGTCCGGGATGGCGCACCAACACTTGCTGACCTCTATCTCCCATCGGGCAGTGTCGAATACGACGAGCTGCGGGATGCGTCCGGCACCGTTCGCGCGCATTGGCAGGCGCTCCTCGGAGGTCTCGGCGATCTGCCGATCGCTGAGCTCGCTGCCCGTGCGGCGCGAGTCGACCGGCGCGTGCGCGAGACCGGCGTCGCCTACGACATGTTCGCCGATCCGAATGCGGCGACCCAGAAGTGGCAGCTCGACCTCATGCCGATCGTGCTGTCGAGCGCCGAGTGGCGCTGGCTGGCGACGGCGCTCACGCAACGGGCACGGCTGTTCGATGCCTTGCTCGCCGACATTTATGGTCCGCAGAAGCTGATGCGCGATGGCCTCGTGCTGCCCGAGCTCATCTTTTCCGACAATGCCTTCCTCAGACCCTGCCAGGGCATTCTCGACAGGGCCGGTCCGATCCGCTTCTACGCGGCTGATCTCGCGCGCGGGGCGGATGGCCAGTGGCGCGTCATCGATAATCATCTCGAAACGCTCGCCGGCCTCGGTTTCGTGCTCGCGAACCGCGTCGCGCTCACGCACGTGACGGGCGATGTCTTCAAGCAGGTGAATGCCGTTCGCCTTGCCGCGCACTGCCAGCGCCTGCAGAACGCGCTCACGACGCACGCCGGTCGCGATAACGCGGCGATCGCGCTGCTGACGCCGGGACCGCACCATGAGGATTATTTCTCGCACGCCTATCTCGCGCGCTATCTCGGGTTGCTGCTCGTCGAGGGCTCGGATCTGCGCACGCGCGGCAACCGCGTCTATCTCAAGACGCTTGAAGGCTTGAAGGAGATCGACCTTATCGTCCGCTGCGTGGATGGCCGCCAGATCGATCCCCTGGAGCTCGACCCCGGCGGCTTCATGGGGCCGGCAGGGCTTCTCCGCGTGAACCGCGAGGCGCCGCGCCTCGTCGTGAATGCCGTCGGCTCGGCACTTGGGCAGAATCGCGGTCTCGGTCCGTATCTCCCGGTGCTCGCGAAGCAGCTACTGGGTGAGGAACTCCTGCTCTCGGATGCGCCGCGCTGGTGGCTCGGCGATCCTACGGCGCGCCGCCACGTGCTCGACAATCTCGACGGGCTCGTCATTCGAGCGGCGCAGGAGGGCACGGGGCGTCCCGGCCAGGCAGCGCTCGGACAGGCGGCCGGTGAGATTTCCGCGGGCGAGCGCGAGCGCCTCAAGGCCGAGATCGCGCTGCATGGTGCGCGGCTCGTTGCGGAGGAAAAGATCGGCTTCAGCACGGCGCCGGCCTTTGAAGCAGAGCGCCTTGTGGCGCGGCCGTTCGCCGTTCGCTTCTTCGTGGCGCACACGGGCACCGGCTTCGAGGCCATGCCGGGCGGGCTTGCCATGACCGTCGATCCTGCGCGTGCCGTGGCGCTCAGCGCGCCCGATGGCCATACGCGCGATGTCTGGGTCCTTTCCGATGCCCAGCAGGCGCCGCACGTGAGCCTGTGGCGGCCGAAGCTTGATAATGCGCGTGTCGAGCGCTCGCAGCGCGTCGTGCAGAGCCGGGTCGCGGACGATCTCTACTGGCTCGGGCGCTACAGCGAGCGCGCGGACTGGACCATGCGGATGCTGCGCGGTGCGCTGCGGCGCATTGCCGAGGATAGCGGGCCGGTCGGCGGGCTCGGTGCCGTGCGCCGCTGCCTGGACATGCGGCTGACCGATCCGGAGACGGCGGATGCGGGCGCGCGACCGGTTTCCGATGTCGGAGACGTCGAAAGCCGGTGCCTCGATCTGGTATCGCGGGCGCGCAGCCCACGCACGCTCGCGCGCACGCTGGAGGGGCTCTATCAAGTTTCCTATCTTGTGCGCGACCGGCTCTCACACGAGGCGTGGCAGACGCTGAGCCGCTTCAGGCCCGGCGAAGCCTGGATGCGCGCGCTCACCACGGCCAGCTCCGGCGCGCTGCTCGACCTGCTCGACGAGGGCCTTGCCGCGCTCTCGTCATTCAACGGGCTCACGCACGAGAACATGACGCGGAACTACGGCTGGTCGTTCCTCGATATGGGGCGCCGCCTCGAACGTGCCTACAACCTGAGCGAGGCGATCCTCACGCTCTTCATTCCGCCGCCCGATCCCGAGGAGGAGACGAGCAGCCTGCTGCTGCTGCTGGAGCTCGCGGACAGCTTCATCACGTACCGCTCGCGCTACCGCCTCGATCCGATGCTGGCGCTGGTGCTCGACCTGCTGCTGCTCGATGAGGCCAATCCGCGCGCGCTCGCCTATCAACTTGCGGCCATCTCGAAGCATCTCGAGGCGCTCCCCGACGCGCGCCACGGCGTCAGCCTTGCCGAGGACCGGCGCCTCATTCTTTCGCTGCTGACCTCCATTCGGCTCGCCGATGTCATGGCCATTGCCGAGGAGGCGGACCGCGCGACGCTGGAGCGGCTCATGAGCGAGGAGCTGCAGACCCTGCCCGAGCTTTCGAACGCTGTCGCCCGGCACTATTTCAATCTGACGGAAGAGACCCCGCATCGTGCACTGACGCGTATCGAGCCGCGGCCATGATCTTCGAGGTCAGTCACCGCACGCATTACCGCTACTCGTCCGCTGTCGCGCAGTCGCAGCACCTCGTGCACATGACGCCGCGGACTGTCGGGCACCAGACCACGATTCGCCACAACCTGATGGTCGAGCCGGCACCGGCCATGCGCCATGAAGGTGTCGATGGCTTCGGCAATCCCTTTGTTGTGCTCGAGGTCGAGGTGCCGCACAGGGAACTCGTGCTGCTGGCACGGAGCGCCATCGAGACGCGCGCGCCGACGGCAGCCGATCTCGCTGCGACGACACAGTGGGACCGGCTGGACGACGCGATCTCGGGCACGCCGGGCGGCCTGGACCTCGACGTCATTCAGTATCGATGCAGCACGCGCATTACGGGCGCGACGCTCGAGATCGCCGACTATGCGCGGGCCTCGTTCAGGCAAGGCTGTCCGGTCCTCGATGGCGCCATGGACTTCACGCGGCGCATCTATGCCGATTTCCGCTTCGATCCTGGTGCGACCGACGTTTCGACGCCGGTCGCGCAGGTCTTCGCGCAGCGCCGCGGTGTCTGTCAGGACTTCGCGCATCTGGCGCTGGCGGGGCTCCGGGCACTGCGGGTGCCGGCACGCTACGTCAGCGGCTACATCCTGACGCATCCCCCGCCCGGCCAGCCGAAGCTTTCGGGCGCCGATGCCTCGCACGCCTGGATCTCGGTATGGTCGCCCGAGACGGGCTGGCGCGACTTCGATCCGACGAACGGCATCGCGGTCGGCGAGGAGCACATCACCATCGCCTACGGCCGCGACTACAACGATGTGAGCCCGATCAGCGGCGTCCTGATCGGCGGCGGTGAGCACGTCGTGACGGTCGGCGTCGATGTCGTACCGTTGGCGGCGGCGCCAGTCCCTTGAGACGAGGCCACGCGCTCACTTGAGCACGGCTAGCTGCTTCTTCTTTATGAGGTCGAAGTCGATCTCGGCGCCGATACCGGGCGTTTCGGGGCAGTGCGCCATGCCATTCCGGTCGACCGTCACGTCGTTCAGGAGGCCATACTTGTGCGCGCCGTGCGGCAGCAGCACCTCGAAATAGGTGGTGTTGCGCAGCGAGCAGGCGAAGTGGAGCTGCGCCATGTTGTTGAGCGAGTTGCCGCCGTGATGGACCTCGTAGTTCATGTGGAAGGCTTCGGCGAGGTGGGCGGTCTTGATCATCGTCGAAAGACCGCCTTTCACGGGGATGTCGCCGCGCAGATAGTCGGTCGCGCGCTCGGTCAGCCACACGGCGTAGGTGCCGATATCGCCTGCCGGATACTCGGTAGCGAGGATCGGGATCGAGAGCTTCTGGCGCAGCTTGACGTAGGAGTAGATGTCCTCCTCGTTCAGCGGATCCTCGTACCAGAGAAAGCCCATTTCCTCGATCGCGCGGCCGACCTTGAGGGCTTCCGGATAGCGATAGCTCCAAGTGGAGTCGAGCATGAGCGTGTAGCCGTCGCCGACGGACTTGCGGACGGCTTCGCACACCTTGATGTCCTCGTCGGGGTCCTGCGGCGGATGGATCTTGTAGGCCTTCCAGCCCGCAGCCTTGAACTCCGCGGCTTCACCTGCGTATGCCTGCCGGCCGTCTAGGACCTGGCTCGAGGCATAGGCGCCGATCGACGAGCGGCCCGCGCCGAGGAATTTGTAGAGCGGCAGGTTCGCGGCCTTGGCGGCAATGTCCCAGAGCGCGGTATCGCACGCGCCGACCGTACGCAGGCCGGCCGTGCGCTGCTTCGCGCGCAGTGCGGCGTGCAGATCCGTGCGCGCGAGCGGGTCCTTGCCCATGAGCACGGGCTTGAGAAAGCGGATGAGTGCGCCGGCATCGCTCTCGGCTGGGTTGGTCGCGCCGCCGAGGAAGGCATGGCCGTCGATGCCCTGATCGGTGCGCACGGTCAGCAGGCCGAGATTGCTGCGCCCGCCCGAGTTCTGCGAGCCCGCGTGATAGCGCGTCGGTGGAATGTCATCCCAGTTGAACAGCGTGAGCTCGACGTCGACGATTTTCATGGGCCATTCCTCCGCGTTTTGTTTTACTGCGCGTACGATCGGGCGCGTCATCAGACAGGTCAAGCGCTCGCAGTGCACATTGACGTGCGCGATGTTCTCGTCTTCACTCTATGCAGAGTTCGAACTTTGGAGCTGATCGATCATGCGGACACGACGCGAGATGCTCTCTTTGACAGGCGCGGGGCTGCTGATGCCGCTCGCGTCCGTCGTGCCTGCGGCGGCCGAGAAGGCGGAGCCGCCGCGCAACGACGACGGTCTCTATACGCAGCCGTGGTTCCACGAGTCCTTTCTCGATCTCAAGGATGATCTCACGGAAGCCGAAAAGGCGGGAAAGAGCCTCGCCGTCCTCTTCGAGCAGCGCGGCTGCCCCTATTGCAAAGAGACGCACGTCACCAATCTTTCCGATCCCGAGACAGTCGCCTACATCCAGAAGCACTTCCTGGTCATCCAGCTCAATCTCTATGGTGCCCGGACGGTAACCGACTTCGACGGCAAGGAACTCGAGGAGCGGGCGCTGGCCCGGCGCTGGGGCGTGAACTTCACGCCGTCCATCTTCTACTTCGTACCGCCTGCTTCCGCGCTCGCCGGCAAGGATGGCGGCGCGGCAGCCGCCTGGAAGCTCATCGGCTACTGGAAGCCCTTCCACTTCCACTCGACATTCATCTATGTGCATGAGCGCGCCTATCAGCAGCCCGGTGGGTTTCAGAAGTGGCTCGGCGAGCGCGCGGACAAATTGCGCGCCGAGGGCAAGGACGTGCGGCTCTGGTAGCGAAACCCGAAGAATTCATCGCCAAAAAGGGAATGACATGGCACGACAGGTCACGATGGCGCTGCTGGACGAGATCCAGGACGGCTTCAACAAGCAGGATGTGGACGCGATCCTCTCCCACTTTACTGACGATGGCGTCTGGCTCATGGCACGCGGTCCGAAGGAGCCCGAGGGGCGGCTTCTGGTCGGCAAAGCAGCGATCGGCGAGGTGCTGCGCGTGCGCTACAGGGACATCCCGGACATGCGCTGGGAGGAAATGCGCCATTGGATCGTCGACCAGACGAAGGCGATCTCCGAGTGGGTTGTGCGTGGCACGCCGAAGGGCGGCAAGCCTTTCGAGTACCTCGGCTGCGACCTCTGGGAGTTCCGCGACGGCTACGTGACCAAGAAGGATACGTATTGGAAGTACATCGGCTGATCTTCAGCGATTGTTTCCACTTTTCTGGTCGACTGAATGGAATCCCTCTTCGCGTCAGCGGGGAGCGGACCACGGCGAGGGGCGGCGAAATGGTGCCGATCAGTGCGTCGCCCCTCGTCCTGCTGCTGGCCCGATGATTTGAGCAAAAGCCGGCGCCAGCCCCCAGGTGATCCCCCCACATGCGCATCGAGTATCATCGCTCGCTCATTGCCGACACTGGGCGGCTTGCGGCTTTCGAGCGCGCGCTCGCCAAAGTCATCCGCAAGGGTCAAACGGTCGTTGCTGATATTGGAACGGGCAGCGGCGTTCTCGCGATGATCGCCGCCAAGCTCGGCGCGCGCAAAGTGATCGCCTACGAATTCGCCGAGATCGGCGCGCTCGCCGAGCGCCTCGTCAAGCTCAACAAGCTGCGCAACATCGAACTCGTTCCCATGCGCTCGACCGAGATCATCGAGCCCGAGCGCGTCGATGTCGTGGTCACGGAAACGCTCGGCAACTACGC